>CALEPD010000318.1 GCA_937910265.1 uncultured Bacteroidales bacterium | reverse complement strand
GTCATAGGAGGAGTCTTGCCTGTTTTTGCCCAATTTGTAGAGCACATCGGATTGATAGACAAAGAAAAGACTTACACCCAGGCCGAAAAGGAGAACCATCCATTTTATTTTCATACCCATACGGATAAGGAAATAGACACAAACTGCGCCCAACACACTAACCCAGGCGGCACGTGAATAGGAAAAGAGCAAGCCGACCACGAGCAATACAAAGAGCAACAAGAATAGAATGCGTGAAAAGCCTTTGCTGTGGCGAGAGAAGATAAAATAGAACGCCGCAGGCAAGAAGAGGGCTATAACACAGCCATAGGCAGTATGGTCGTTGTAAAAAGGCCGCATAACTCGGTGCAAGGTCTGCAAATCGCTGAAATTGCCTACAGTCTTCAATGTTGCTATGAGCACAACTGTTATCAAGGCAATGGCGTAGCACCAGAAAAACTGTTTTATTTTTGACGTATCCTTGAATATCTGTACGGCGGCAAAAAAGAATGGAGTGACAAACCAGATGCGGGAAAGAAGGTATTTAAATGAAACCCATGGCATTTGTGATGTGCAGGCGGTAATAAACATCCAAAGTAAGGAAGCCAAAACGAGAATAACCACGGGATGTCGAAGTATACGCAAATCGTAGTTCTTTGCAACGAGGACTCTGAAGTAGAAAATGAGTGAGAATAGAATCATCATGGGTTCCACCGGCATGGACAACTCCATGCCCGGAAGCAGTGCGAAATCGATGGCAAAAGGAGTTAGCAAAGCCATGCACATCATTCCAGTTTCGAACTTGAGAATGAAGAGCATCAGCACGAGTCCAGCCAGAGGCAGAAAGGATAGGGAATAAAAATCCTTGCTGAGCAAGACGGCATTGAGCGATATAAAGAGAGCCGTGACCGTTAGGGCAATAACGGCAAACTTGTGCTTAGTAAACCATTTTTTAAATTTGTCCATCACACTGACCGAATATGACTATTCTTTGCGGTAGGCGCCTTCGACCAAAAGCAGAACAAGTATGCACATGATGAGTGAGCCAAAGGTGCCCAACAACACGATTATTGCGCGTTTGGGGTAGGCTTTTTTATCGGCTGGAGAGGCTTTATCGAGCCAGAACTTGTAACTGACAGCCAAATCGCGGTCAATCTTGGTTTGGGAAGCCCTGGTTTGGAGGTCAGCCAACTGTTCGCATTTGTCGCTCAAGAGTTTGGCATTGGACTGACGATGTATTGGATCGGAGGCCATTTTCTCTTCAAGGGCATAAATTTCAGCCTGCAAGTCGTTGCACACCTGACACATGATGGTGTAGGCATCGTGAGCCCTATCCTGATGAAGGACATGGCAGAGCGAGTCATAGTGACCTGCAATGAAATTGGCAATGTCGGCAGCCCATTGGGGGTCAACATCCATGACACCGATTTCGACACCCAGGAACTCGGTACGTTTGACATTGACATTGTCGCGATACATCTCGCTAAGCTTGAAGCTCTTGTGGGGATCGCTACTTGAAATTCCGTAATGCTCCATCATGTTGAAATGGTTGCAGACGGCTTCTTCCATTGACTTTGAAGAAAGGATTTGAATGGCATATTCGCAATCACGCTCGATACCATAATCCATAAAGTCGAGGCTATAATGGTAATCCATAACAGCTTTCGACATGCGGTTGCTATTTGTGGGGAACATGACAGCTGTTGCCTTGTAGCGAGGAGTTATCATCAAAGATGCCACAACTGAGACAACTGAAGCGACAACAAAAACCACAACCAACAATTTCCACCATTTCTTAAAAAAGGTGAGGGTGGCTGCATAATTGTAATTGTTTCCAAAACCTTGATTCTGCATATCTGTATCTATAAAATCATTAAAAAGTTTAACTTAAACGGCAAAAACACTTTTGTAGTATAAACAGCGGCCACATCGCACAAAATAAAACGTCGGGACATGGAAAAGGCGGCACCCAACAATGGAGTGCCGCCCTTGAAAGTTCATATCGGTTTATTGAGATAATGCCCGAAAGGTGTGAGCGGACCGATTACTGCAAGATGTTCAACACAGCATCGAGCTTGGGGGTAAGGATGATTTCGGTACGGCGGTTCTGCGCTTTGTTTTCAGGAGAATCGTTTTCGACCTTGGGTGCATACTCACCGTGGCCGCAAGCCTCTACGCGAGCGGGATCGATGGTTGGACCGTGTTTCAGGAGCAGCTTGACGATGGCGGTAGCTCGCATTACGCTGAGGTCCCAGTTGTCCTTAACATCCGAATGGCCTTTGTAGGCATCGTTGTCGGTATGGCCTTCGACCATGATATTGAGTTCGGGATTCTGTTCCAACACCTTGGCCAATTCCTTGATTGCCTCAACACCTTCCTTCGACACTTGCCAACTGGCTGAAGCGAACATGAGCTTGCTTTCCATGGAGACATATACTTTGCCATCCTTTGTTTCGACATTGAGACCTTTGTCGGCAAAGCCCACAAGTGCATTGGTGACAGAAGCCCTGACGGTTTCGAGTTCGCGTTCCTTGGCTGCCAAAGCATCTTTTGCGGCCTTTTCGGCAGCTTCGAGCTCGGTCTGACGGGTGGAGAATTTCTTGTAACGGTTGTCGAATTCAGCCTCCTTGCGTTTGAAGATGGCCTCTTTTTCGTTCAATTCTTTGGTACGGGCAATCAGCTGGGCATTCACTTTGTTTAAATCGCGGTTCTTGCCTGTGATTTCCTGCAAATAGTTTTCCATCGTGGTGTCGTAGTGGTGACGCTGGGCTTCCAGTTCACGGTTAAGGCTGTCGATAGAG
This sequence comes from uncultured Bacteroidales bacterium, assembly GCA_937910265.1. GTDB lineage: Bacteria > Bacteroidota > Bacteroidia > Bacteroidales > P3 > Colimorpha. The sequence goes on along the minus strand of CALEPD010000318.1, from coordinate 1,990 downwards.
GTCTCGAATTGTTTTTTCTCGTTTAGTACGACCTGCATATCGGCATTGAGGGCCTGATTTTGGCGTATGAGTTCGGCATACTCCTCCTTCAGGGACTCCAACTCCTTGTTTGCCAAAGTTTTTTCCTTTCTGATACGGCCGTTTTCGGACTCAAGAGCTTCGTACTTGCCCAAAGTGACGCACGAGGACATGAGCAGGCAAGTCAAGGCTCCACATAAAAACACTTTCTTCATATTCAATTACAATATTTCTAAAAACTATAGTTAATAATTAACGTGGATTGTATTTTTTTCGTATCTTTGCGTTTTATTTTCTAAAAATGACTCCTACAGAATTATACAAACGATTTCACATCTGGCGTTTGCGTCACTTTTCGGAACACACATACCTATTGGTGATAAGTGCGTTTGTGGGAATCATTTCCGGTTTAGCGGCAGTGCTGCTCAAAACCCTTGTTCACACGACCAACAAATGGGTGATGAACGGAGGATTGAGCACGTTACTGAATGCAAATCTCATGACCCTGATATACCCAGCCATCGGCATTCTGCTTACCATATTGTTTGTGAAGTTCATAATCAAGAAACCCATAGGGCACGGAATACCCCATGTGCTGTTTGCCATATCGCGCAACAAGAGCAAGTTGCCACCCACAAACATGTACTCGTCGCTGATAGCATCGACGTTGACTGTGGCATTCGGAGGAAGCGTTGGATTAGAGGCCCCCATTGTGTCGACGGGCAGTGCCATTGGCTCGAACCTCGGACGTTTTTTCCGCATTTCACACCAAGGGCTCACCATCCTGCTCGGATGCGGTGCCGCCGGAGCAATTGCCGGCATATTCAAAGCCCCGCTGGCCGGAGTCTTGTTCACGGTAGAGGTGTTGATGCTCAACCTGACTTTCACCACCACCGTGCCACTTCTTATATCTGCACTTTGCGCATCAACCATCAGTTATTTTTTGATGGGTTCAGACGTATTGTTTGTATTCGAGGTCAAGGAGTTGTTTGAGCTAAACCAGTTGCCGTTCTACATTATATTGGGACTATTCTGCGCAATGGCATCAATTTATTTTCTACGCATGTCAGACATCATAGAAAATTGGTTTGCAAAACAAAACAGTTGGATAAAACGCTGGATAACAGGAAGTGCCGCATTAGGATTCCTGATTTTCCTGTTCCCCCCGCTGCTGGGTGAGGGATATTGGGCATTGAGCGAATTGCTCCACGGCAACAGTTCCGCCCTGTTCGAGCACAGCATATTTGCCCCGTTCAGCCATAATGTATGGGCCGCGCTCATCATACTCATGCTGCTCATCCTCCTCAAAGTAGTGGCCACGGCTACCACCATTGGCTGCGGCGGTGTTGGAGGAACCTTCGGTCCTTCGTTGGTAATGGGCGGACTATGTGGCTATTTTGTCGCATTGCTTTCCAACCAATTGGGATTGCCCGAACAGTCGACATCCAACTTTGCTTTGGTTGGCATGGCCGCCTTGATTACCGGAGTCATGCGTGCGCCGTTGATGGGAGTGTTTCTCATTGCTGAAATCACAGGCGGGGACGAGCTGATGATCCCTCTACTCTTCACCTCAACAGTGACATCACTATGTGTACATCCATTTGAAAAGCATTCAATCTATGCTCGCAAATTAGCGGAAAAGGGCGATTTGCTCACACACGACAAAGACTCATCGGCATGGCAGTTGCTCGACCTGAAGAAACTTGTAGAGACCAACATCTCGGTTATCAAACAGGGCAGCACCTTACGGCAACTGATTAACACAATCAAAAAATCGAGCCGCAATATTTTCCCTGTTGTCACAGAAGACAACCGATTTGTAGGCATCATTTTACTCGACGACATCCGCGAAATCATTTTCGAACCCGAATTGTATGATTCATACATTGTTGACGACTTGATGCACCAGCTATCGGACGGCGATTGTGTATGTACCAACGACTCGCTGACAGATGTGGTCAACAAATTCAAA
>CALEPD010000317.1 GCA_937910265.1 uncultured Bacteroidales bacterium | reverse complement strand
ATTGCTGGCCCCACTGGCGGTACGCCGCAAAAGCCCGTAGGCACAGTTTGGATGGCAGTTGCGGGGCCACATCGCACCGTTACCAAATTGATGCATTATTCCGGACTGCGTCAGCAGAATATCGACCGTGCCTGCAACGAAGTGTTCAGTATGCTTATCAAAATGATTAAGGAGGATAGCCATGCCTAAAGCGCTTATCACTGTCTTATTGCTTGTTTTGTCAAATGTCTTCATGACCTTTGCGTGGTATGGCAACCTCAAGTTGCAGCAGATGAAAATCATCACCGACTGGCCGCTTATTGCCATCATTTTGCTCTCTTGGGGTATGGCACTCTTCGAGTATTGTTTTATGATACCCGCCAATAGGGTGGGGTCGCAAATTACTGGAGGCCCCTTCTCGCTCATGCAACTCAAAATCATCCAGGAGACCATCTCCCTGATAGTCTTCACCGTCATAGTGGCAACGGTGTTCAAGGGCGAACCCATCCGCTGGAATCACCTCGTATCCTTTGGTTTCATCCTGCTCGCGGTATTCTTCGCCTTCCTCAACAACAAGTAAACGCTGTTTATACAATATACTCCAATCCACCTACAAACATCTGTCACAATGTTTTTTTTTTTTTGCTACGCCTCGTCTTGGTGCATCATTGAGAAAAAGCTTGTAGGTTTATAAAAATATTGTATTTTTGCAAAATTAATTTTAGGTGGCTTCTTTGTGGGTACACATCAGTCAAGTATAACAAATAATTAATATAAATTAAGAATATGATAGATTCAACATTTTTGGCAATGGATTCCATTGCAGTCATGTTCAATGCCGACACCATTGCCGTTGAGCATAATACCTGTAGTTCTCTTTGGAATTCACAGTCTCTTCAGTGTATCGTCTTGGGCATCGTCTTGATTGCATTATTTGTATTAATCGGTTTTATTGCGTGGGTTTGTATGAATGTTAAGCTGAAAAAAGCAGAATACGAACATACCAAAAATGAAAATACAAAGGCTCGTGAACACGAAATTGCTGTAAAGGGTAAAGAGTATGAGAATGTAAGGGCAAAGATAGAAGAAGCGCATAAACATGAATTAGCAAAGATGGACAAAGAGCACGATTATGCAAAGGAAATCAGAGCGGATAAGAATAAAGAGAGTGCAAGTAAATCAGAACCATCTGAAGATGACGAGGCTTGCATGTGTGAGATTGCTGTGAAAAACAAGAATCAGAAACTTGCAAATAAAATGACGAAGCTTCATGTTGAGTTCTCTCCGGATAATAAAGAGGACAACATGGACTTATAATAAATAATACATACCGGTTGAAATCATGTCGGCTTCTATAATTTAATTTATTGAAATGGATGTAAAAAAGGCTAAATTCTCCAAACTGCAGGCTCTGGTCATGATTGTGTTGCTTGGCATCATGATTTTTGTGCTTGCACACATCCCCTCAAGCCATTACAACGCTACACTTAGGGTTGTCTTTGTGGCAGTCTTGGTATGTTGTTTTTGGATATTGTCCAAACGCATCAATATATGTTGGGTGGGGAGGCGAAACCGAGTGGCCCACCGTGAACGGCTGTCATGGATGTTCCTTTCCATGATGCTCACTTCATGGGTTGCGGGCGTGGGTCTCTATATGGTGGCATATATTGTCGCCTATAGCCAGTTCGGAATTACTTGGGTCGAGGCGTTTTCTCGCTCCATAGTTTGTTCGCTTAACCTATTTCTTTTGGATGTGGATCCTTCGTTCATGGACACTGTCGCCAAGTCGATAGACGACACAAAGGCCAGTACCGCCTATTTGCGAACATTCATAATGGTGCAAAGTGTTGTGTCGTTTTCCTGCACAATATTGTTGTTGGTGAATTTTGTTATCGACCGTGCCCTTGCCGTTTACCGTCTCCGATACAAAACAAAAGTCAATGCCGCATGCAACCATCTGTATATATTCTTTGGCGAGAACGAGCCTGCAATACTTTTGGCACAAAGCGTACGGGAAAACGATGCCAAGGCACTTATCCTGTTTGTCGAGTCCGATAATATCGACGATGGTAAACCCAGTCGCGGTTTGGACAGCATTTTGGGATTCTTTACCCACAAAAAGCAGATATATACCAATGTCGATAAATTGGGAGCCCGCTTGATGTTTTGTGGGGGTGCTTTGTGTAATGCTGATCCTGATCAGTTTTGTAACTATGATGTCCTGTCGGCTATGAATCTTGGCCGATTGAGGACATTGCTAAAGAAACTGTATCAGACTTCCTCATCTGCCGATAAGGCTGTGCTGAACATATTTTTCATGTCACAGCAGGAGGAGGAAAATCTCAGGGCCATCAATGTGCTCTCTGCCGACTGTACCATATGCGAAGGTAAGGATATTGTAAAGATGCAGTTCTTTTGCCACGCACGACGCAACCTGGTCAATAAGGTAATCGAAGATATTGCCGTCAAACGCGGTATTGAGGTTTCGGTGGTCGACTCCTCTCATTTGGCTATCGAGACTCTCAAGATGAACCCCGATTACCATCCTGTCAATTTGGTCGAGGTCAACAAGGAAAACCCGACAACAGTCAATTCCCCGTTCACCTCTTTGGTTGTAGGTTTTGACGAAGCAGGCCGCGATGCTGTTCGTTTTCTATACGAATACGCTGCGTTTGTCGATAGCTCGGCAACTCCCGATAACGAAAATCGAAGCCCCTTCTGTTGTTATGCCATCGATTCTAAAATGGACCAATTACGGGGTGTTTTCGAATCATTCACCCCTGCTATGAAAAACAATCCCATGATTCATTTGAGCCAATGCGATTGCCATAGCCAGGAATTTTACACCCAAGTCCTTACCGACGATTTCTGCGAAAAGGTGAATTACATCGTTATTGTTGTGGGCGACGATGAGTTGGGCATCTCTTTTGCCATACGCATCCTGACGTACATCCGCACCCGTCGTGAGGATTTAAGCAAACTGCGTATTTTTGTCAGGTCGTATCAGTCCGACAAATACCCCTTTATGCAAAAGCTTGCCGACCATTACAACAACGGTTACAACAACGATTGCGAAAAAAAGGAATATGTTAACAAATTGGGTCTCATCATTCCTTTCGGGCGTCCCGAGAAAATATATTCCTATAGCATGATTGTTGATGAAACTTTGGAGCGACAGGGTAAAATTTTCATGGAAAATTATTCAAGGTTAAGGAATGAGTCTGATTTATGGGAGCATCGTCGCGATTTGGCTGTTGGCATTAAAAAAGTGGTTAAAGATGAATTGGGCATTAAAAATTATGTCAATGTTCCCCTCGAGCAACGCTCGCCTTCGTTAAACAAGCTTATGTCGCTTCGTCGCAAAGAGTCCCAGGACATTTCCAATGCGCAGCATGCTGCCACCAAGCTCAATTTGTTGCAACGATGCATGCCTGATGATTATGATTGGGAATATTTCATGCACCGCTATTTCAATCCCGATGGCACTCCCGATTGCGTTGGCAAATTCGACAAGATCACCTATCCCAATTTGACCGAATACGAAAACCGGGCTATCCTCAACTTGGCGCGATTGGAGCATCTGCGGTGGAATGCTTCTCACGAAGTGCTGGGCTATTCCAAGGCAAATCCCCAATTGCATGGCTGTGATGAGCGAACAAAACAACACAATTGCCTCCGTCCTTGGCAGGACTTGGATTCAGAATCGCGTAATGCATCTAACAACGATTGGACTCCCGACTATAAGAAATTTGATTTTGGTGTCGTCGATGTTTCGCTGTCACTGAATAAGGATAAATTACTGAATAAATCTTACGATTTTTAATGACCGATTTCGAAATAATTGATGGGTTAATTGCTCACGACAACTACATCACCTATGAGTTCTTCTTTGTGCGTTGTCGGCCGTTGTTCCGCAAGGTGATCAACAAGGTGTTTGATTACCCTGTCGATTACGACGAATTTGTTAACGAGCTATACCTCTATTTAATGGAAAATGACGCGGAGAGGCTGCGCAGTTTCGCCTTTCGGAGCACTCTCTATCAGTGGTTGAAAGTCACCGCTATCCGCTATTTTCTTAAAAAACGCGATAAGATGATAGACTGCACCTCAAAAGAGGGTCTTAATGGTAGTGGCGACAATGTTCCTGGTGGCAATACCTCTACTATGGCCGAATCCGATCTCAATGCTCTGTTTTCATCTATGAGAAACAAACGTTATGTATATGTCATACAGCGACTCGTAATCGATGACGAAGACCCGGAACAAGTGGCTACCGAAATGAACGTTACCACGGCAAATTTATATAATATCAAACGGCGTGCAATGGAACAGTTGGTATCCGTTGCCATAAATGACATTGAGAATTATGGAAGATAAGAAACTGATATCCGACGAGCTCTTGGCGGCTTTTCTCGAAGGCAATACCAGCAAGGAGGAAACTTTACAGGTGTTGCACGCCATTAAAAACGACCCGTTTTTGCGCGATATTGTTGAAATCGCATCGGCAGTCGGCGATAAGAACGATTTCGATATTGAGTCAATGTTTGTTCAATCAGAACCATTGGAACATGAAGAAATATATTGTTGCCGTGCTGTCGATTGTACCCCAATGTCATGTCGTTTGGCTTCCGACCAGTCGAATGCTCCTGTTGGCAATTTGTGTGGAGTACGTTGCGAAAGGTATGTGTTGAGCAACCGGGGTATAAGTGTTTCCGAAGGCGACCTCGTACGTTGCGCCAGCGATAATAAATGGCTCACTCCCGAGGGCACGCCTATGCATGCGCTCGGACAGCTGTTGGCCCACCATGGTCTGCTGGTTTCGCGGCGCTACGATGCCGATGTGGCCGACATTGTTCGCGCACTTTCTCTCAACAACGAGGTGATAGTGGCTGTCGATAGCGAAAAACTATACGAGGTGGAACCCGATTACGACGATTCTCCAAACCACGCTGTTGTGGTGGTTTCCGTCGATTCATCCTATGGCACAATTACCCTTTACGACCCTTCGCGGGTGCAAGGCCATGAATCTCATCTGCAAACTGTTCCCATTCCGCGATTCCTCCATGCATGGATTCAGTCGTGCTGCTATATGGTACGTGTGTTGCGCAACGTCAGTGAATACGAACCGACCCCCATAAATCTCGATTCAGTCTCTCTCTCCGACGATTTGTTGCAGCTCCGCGAAGCCATCGCCGAAAATGCCCACGATGTTTGGGCTGTTGCCCGTATGAACGAAGGCTGGCGCTACGGTGAACAACGCGACGACATCAAGCGCTATCACCCTGACCTGATTCCCTATTCCGCTCTCTCCGACAGCGAGAAAGAATATGACCGCCTGATGGCCATCAACACCATCAAATTGGTCAAAAAACTTGGCTACGAAATCAAAAAGAAATAAGCAAAATAGAAAATATATAAATGAACGAGAAGATATTTATTTCATATAAACGCAGCGACAAGAAACGTGTGTTTGAGATAAAAGATTTCATCGAGAAAAATGTAGGGCATCCCTGCTGGATCGACCTCGATGGTATAGAAAGCGATGCCCAATTTGAACATGTGATAATCGATGCTATAAATCAGGCGCAGGTGTTTTTGTTCATGTATTCCTCCGCTCATGCGAATATCGCACAAGACAAATTGGTTGATGATTGGACCGTGAGGGAAATCTCTTTCGCCAAACGGAAAAGGAAAAGAATTGTCTTTGTGAATATCGACGGGACGGAGTTGACTGACTGGTTTATATGGAGGTTCGAAGGATCGCAACAGATTGATGCTTCGTCTGATTTCGCCATGCAAAAGCTATGCAGCGATATCACGAATTGGTTGGACGAAGCGAAGGTGAAAGAGGAGGAGGCAAAACGCGTACATGAAGAGCGGTTGCGGCAACAAAGGCAGGAGGCGGAAAATCGTAAGAAGATTGACGACCTCAAGAATAAAATATCCGATTTAGAATCAAAGAGAATAGAGTTCAAGAAAATCTTGGTTCAAATGGAGCAGCAGGTCAAATTGGCGCAAGTCGATTTAGATGCTTGTGAAGAACAAATCGCTACATTGCAAAAGCAGTTGCAAGACTTGCAGAACCCTCAACCCATCCCCATTCCACAGCCCACACCATCACCCCAAATAAACGGCCACGCCTATGTCGACTTGGGCCTGAGTGTCAAGTGGGCGACCTGCAACGTGGGAGCGACGAAACCCGAG
>CALEPD010000316.1 GCA_937910265.1 uncultured Bacteroidales bacterium | reverse complement strand
CATACCTTTGCTATCGCTGCCGGTCTGTTGTTGGGAAAACCGTTGGGCATTATGTTGGGTGCATGGATTGCCGTTAAGACCAAGATTGCCTTGTTGCCCCAAAACACCACATGGATGCATATTGCTGGTGCGGGCTTCCTCGGCGGTATCGGATTCACCATGTCGATATTTGTAATCTCAATCTCGTTCACCGACCCCTTTGTAATAGGATCTTCCAAAATAGCTGTGATACTAACTTCGCTTGTCGCGGCATTAATCGGATTCGCAATTCTTTCCCTTTGCCATTACTACAAGGATAAATGCGTGTCTCGACACAACACTCCTGAAATCGGGCAAGGCTGCGGTAATTGATTTCACTCTATTCTTCCGGCCCACAATTAGGGTAGGGGACATCCTTTGTCTGCCATGGCTTTCATTCGGCTGTGAAGTGTTGTGGCGATACGTCTCTTTTCTGTCAAACTGTCGTTTGTAGGATTGTACGACACAGGATTGCCTATGTTGAGAGTACGGCTTTTCACATCGATGTAAACAGGTACAAAGTCAACAATCTCTCCCGTCTTTCTGTGGTAGGCCTCTCCAATGGCGGCAAATCCCGTGTAAAAGTCGCGCAGCTGGTGTCTGCTCTTGCGTGTGCGTGGTTTCTCGGGAAATAGCAGGATATTCTCGCCTGAAGCCAGTGTCTCGACACTTTGCGCTATGGCTTGAGTTGTTTCGTGGCACGCTTTCCGCATGGTGGGTATCGGGTTGAATGCATTGAGAAGTGCACATATCGGTTTCACTGCAATGCCTACAGTTCCCTTCAGTATGTATTCGATGTGCATGCATTTAGAAGTGTCGCTGATAATGCTTTGCGTCAGTTTTTTGCTGTCAAGCATCACGTCATGTATCCACGGCCTGTAACTCACTGGCATGTGCAGCGTTGCCAGCACCGGACCCGACAATCCCCGGTGATTGCACACATACACCGAAGCCTTCCCGTTTGAGGGTCCCTGCCACAATCTTTCTACTTTGTAACGGCAAAAGAATCGGCAAATGGCTATCACGCTCTTCAGGAACAGGGGTTTTGTACTGGTACCCTTTACATCCTGTTTTGCCGACCTGAATATCAACTTGTCGCTGATGAGGTAGTTTGCCAATCCGGTAGCCGAAAGTGCAATCAGGTTGCACCATACTGCCGCAAGTCCTGACAGTTTCTCAACAAACAGTATCAATCCTATTCTTATAACAAACACCAACGAACAGCTTGTATTGTATTCAACATATTGTCTCAATGTTTGTTTCATTTTGTTGCTGCAAGTGCGGTCGCGCCATGTGAAATAGTACGACAGCACGAAATTGACCGCAACAGCGCTTTCGAACGATATGAACGGCGATACAACATAACATCCGAAATAAGTATGAAAGATATATGTCGAGAACAGCCATAGCACAGCCGTGTCGATGATTGTGCCAACGAGGTTCACTGTGCCATGCTTCGCTATGCGTCTCAGGCTATTCCGTTTTACTGTCATCACGGCTTTGGGGCATAGGGTCTATTTTGTTGTAATATTTGATGTCCTGCACAACCGTGTGTATGTATATGGCCACAAGCACAAACATGATGCTGAAGACGCAGATGTTCGGAATCTGCGAATAGATGACTCTTTCACCGATACATAAAAACACTGTGTTGATGACAATGGCGATGATGCGGAATTCCGTGGGTCCCATTTTGGCGAAAGTTATCTTGAATTCCGAGCGGAGGTATGCGTTGAAGCTAACATTCAAGGTGAGTACCAGGTAAAGAATATAAATGACCATCATCAACTTCATGTCGAAAAATGGCGACAATCCTGCCCCGATAAACATAATGGCTTCGTTTATCACATCCATCGTATGGTCGAGATAATACCCGTATTTGGGACGTTGCTTGTTTCTTACCCGGGCCAGTGTTCCGTCGAGCGAGTCTCCGAACCAATTGACAACCAGTCCGAAACTCGACAACCACAGAAAATTGATGTCTATGTGAGTCAGTGCATATCCTGCACCAATCATCAAAGCACCGACGGTCCCTGCAAAAGTCATCAGGTCTGAACTGACCCATGCTGGCATTCTGCGAGCCAGCCATTCCAAAACTGTACGCTCTGTGCGGCTGGTCAATGCCGACAGTATGCGCCGTGCTTCCATGTTTTCCATAATTTAATAATGATAAAATTTGTATATAAATATAACTTATCGAGCCTTTTTATTATTACATTATGCGATATTTTGTATATATTTGCATCCTATATGGATAGTTTTATTTCAAACAATATCGAGGTTTTCGACACTGACCAGCAGGATGTTCTTCTAGCTGTCAACATCACTATCCTCCATGGTTATATGATCTGTGTCTGCCGTGAAGGATGGGTGCAGTTGGCTGTAAACTCGCAGCACCATACTTTGCAGGCCAATCAGGTAATCATCACTTATCCGTCGCAGATAGTCGATTCTGTGACCATGGGCCAATCTGCCAAGCTTTCGCTGCTTTATATTCCGCTTGAGCATATCGACAGTCTTCAGCTTTATCCAAGGCACAACACCTTGAGGGGGCTGATGAACAACGTCACCATTTCATTGTCCGATGTCGAGCTCGACGAGGTGATGCAGCTCTTTAAAATTGTGAAAAACCATCGTGGCGACCACGACATTCAAGTGGCAACATCGTTGCTGCGCACCATTCTGCTTATTGTTCTCACCAAGCAGAACAATTCAAAGCCGATAAAGCTTAAAACGCGACAGGAGGAAATCATGTCTCAATTCATCTCCTGTCTCAAGGACGATTTTTACACCGACCGTTCAATCTCCTCCATTGCCAACCGAATGTGCATCACCCCGAAATACCTGTCGGCTGTGGTCAAATCCACAATGGGAATCAATGCGCAGGACCTGATTAATCACATTGTGATCAATGAATCAAAGCGGCTGCTTAAAACCACGTTTCTCAATGTGTCGGAGATCTCCCATAAGCTCAATTTCAAAAGCCCTTCCACCTTTGTCCGGTTCTTTCGCGTGCATACTGGCACCACTCCGGCCGAGTACCGCAAGTAACCCTCCATCTTCTGCCACCTGCTTCGGGGCAGTGTCACCCCACAAAAACACGAAACGGCCGAACTGTTTTCCAGCCCGCCCGTTCGTGCATCACACCAATATGGGAAAATTTGAAGAAGAATGTGTGTATATTAAGTAATGGTTTTGTATTTTAAACAACCTTCTTCTTTATTTGTCGCTTTGTTGGTAATTTTGTTTATCCTTACTAACTCGTTTGGCTGTTTTTTCTTGTGTTGATGCGACATTTTGTATATTTTAAAGGATGTTGTGTGTACATTTGTCCGTGTTTGCGCCGTTTTTTCCAATCAGTTTAAAGTATTTCCCGGTAAAAGTTTCATCATCGGGCCATGCTCATCGCCATATTATTTCGCAACGCTCCATTTGTGAAGTCAACCAAGGGTTGCCATAAATTAAACCTTTATAAAATCTCACCTTAAATATTCCTAAAAGTTTGCGTATCTTTGCACCTTGAAATATATAAAATCTAATTAGATTTATTTTTGTATGGAATTTAAATTGAACACAATAGAAGAAGCTATTGAAGATTTCAAGGCTGGAAAATTTGTAATCGTTGTCGATGATGAGGACCGTGAGAATGAAGGCGATTTCATCATGGCCGCTGAAAAGATAACTCCCGAGCATGTAAACTTTATGATGAAATACGGCCGCGGTGTCCTTTGTACCCCCATCACCGAAGACCGTTGCAAGGAACTGAATCTCGATATGCAGGTGCATGACAACACATCTCTGTTGGGCACCCCATTCACCGTCACTGTCGACCTCCTCGGTAATGGCTGTACCACCGGCGTTTCGATGTACGACCGTGCCATGACCATCAAGGCTCTTGCCGACCCCAATACCCAGGCCTCTGACTTGGGACGCCCCGGACACATCAATCCACTCCGTGCCCGTAACGGCGGAGTCCTCGTTCGGGGCGGACATACCGAAGCAGCTGTCGACCTTGCCCGTCTCGCCGGATTGCAACCCGCTGGCGCATTGATTGAAATTATCAACGACGACGGCACCATGGCCCGCATGCCTCAATTGGTTGAGGTGGCAGCCAAGTACGATATGAAAATTGTCACCATCAAGGATCTTATCGCATACCGCGTCTCCCACGAAACACTCATCCGCAAGGAAGAGGAAGTGTTCCTGCCCACCGAATGGGGCGATTTCAACCTCATCGCCTACACACAACTCGACAACGGCACAACCCACATGGTGCTCAAAAAAGGCGAATGGGAAGAAGATGAACCCATTTTGGTGCGAGTCCATTCCAGTTGCGCCACCGGCGACATCTTCGGAAGTTGCAAATGCGACTGTGGCGATCAGCTCCACCACGCCATGCATATGATTGAAGAAGAGGGTAAAGGACTTATCGTTTACATGAGCCAGGAGGGTAGAGGCATCGGTCTGGTAAACAAACTTAAAGCATACCACTTGCAGGAACAGGGACTCGACACTGTCGAAGCCAACCTCAAGTTGGGTTTCAAGGCCGACGAACGCGACTACGGTATTGGCGCGCAAATACTGCGTGACCTCGGTGTATCTAAAATGCGCCTGATAACCAACAATCCTGTAAAACGCACAGGACTTGAAGGTTACGGACTTACAATCACCGAAACCGTGCCTATCGTCATCGAACCCAACACCCACAATGCCCGCTATCTTAAAACCAAACAAGACCGCATGGGCCACAAATTGGGCTTAAAATAAAAAAACACTTCCCGCAACCTTTATCGTACAACCTGCGCAAGCTTGCGGGAAACTGTCTTTTTTGAATCACAATTTTTTTGTATTTAATACTTTACACCGGTGTCAATTGAACCTGTGTGAAATAAGTTGCTGAAATCAGAGTTTTTTTTGTAACTTTGCACATTATTTGTAGTTTTCCAATCAGAAGTATCATGAACGAAGTTCAAAACACATTATTGGCAATCGAATCCAAGGTACAGCAGCTTTTGGCTGAGAGAGTTGTACTTCTTGAGGAAATACAGAGTTTGCAAGGACAACGTAGCCAACTGCAAAATGCTATCGACGAATTAAACGAAACAATAAACAATTTAAAAATATATAACAACAATAATTTAGAACAACGGAATACGCTAACTCAAGAAGAGGATGCTGAGAATATAAAACTAAAAATCAATCAGTTGATTGCTGCTATTGATGCCTCTTTAGCAAAATTGGCAACAACAAAGTAAGAAGAAGCAATGGAAGAAGTTTCGGTATCTATTGTCATTTTAGACAGAACATATAAATTGCGTGTAAAGGAGCAGGATCAAGATATTCTGTATGCTGCGGCTGAGATGATTAACTCCCAAGCACGTGGCTTCTCCAAATTGCAACCTTCTCGCGACAGCCAGGATCTAATCGCTATGGCAGCTATCGCCCAAATGACACAGTTGATCAAGATTCAAAATATTACAGAAGCACAAGATTCTGAACTAATTCAAAAACTTAATAAGATAAACCAGTTGTTGGACGAAGCCAACATCGCTTGACTGTAACGTTTTTTAGATAAATATACCTGCATCCCACCGAAACAGTTTGTAAACTCAACATCATTTTACAAACCGAGTCAGCTCATGGATGGGTAGGTTGTATGGCTGAGACATCCGGCGCTCAAATCCTATCATATCAGAGTTTACCATAACTCTTGGAGGATGGCGATGCAGGTTTTTTTTGAGCCAGTTCCCTTTTCGACAGAGCTATTCCCTATCAAAACACTCTTTAACGCACTATGAACATAGTTTTTGTAATTATCGGAATTGTTGTGGGCGCTGGTGTGGGTATGTATCTTACTACCAATGTCCTTCGCAACAAATTGTTAGCCAAGAGCCAACAGGTTCTCAAAGACGCCGAAGAAAAAGGCGAAATCATTAAAAAGGATAAAATCCTTCAGTCAAAAGAAAAATATCTTCAGCTCAAAAGCGAATTCGACAAGCAGGTCAACGAACAAAACAACAAACTGCGCGAATCTGAACAGAAATTAAAACAACGCGAACAAACCCTTGCTCAGAAAGTTGATGAATTACAGCGCAAAAGCACCGAACTCAAAGGCGTAAGCGAAAACCTCAATAACCAAATCGAGCTCCTCAACAAACGTCAGGCTGAAGTAGAAAAACTCTATAAAGAAAGCGTCTCCAAACTCGAGCGTATTGCCGGCTTGTCTGCCGAAGAAGCCAAACAGCAACTTATTGACATGATGACCGACGAGGCCAAGGCCGAAGCAGCCAACACAATTGTCGATATTGTCGAAGAGGCAAAAATCACAGCCAACGAACAAGCCAAGAAAATTGTTATTCAGACCATACAGCGTCAGGCCACGGAAAGTGCCATCGAGAACACCGTTTCGATTTTCCATATTGAAAGCGATGAAATTAAAGGTCGGGTTATTGGTAGAGAAGGACGGAACATCCGTGCGCTTGAGGCCGCTAGCGGCATTGAAATTATTGTAGATGATACACCGGAAGCCATTATTCTATCTGGTTTCGACCCGATTCGACGGGAGATTGCGCGCTTGGCGCTGCACCGTTTGGTCACAGACGGACGTATTCACCCGGCACGTATTGAAGAGGTGGTGGCTAAAACCAAGAAACAAATAGAAGAAGAGATTGTAGAAATCGGTGAACGTACGGTGATCGATTTAGGTATACATGGTTTACACCCTGAGCTGATCAGGATGGTTGGCCGTATGCGTTACCGTTCATCTTACGGACAAAACTTATTACATCACTCCCGCGAGGTTGCCAATTTCTGTGCAACCATGGCTGCAGAATTAGGCTTAAATGCTAAGATGGCTAAACGCGCAGGATTATTACACGATATAGGTAAAGTGCCTGATGATAACCCTGAATTGCCACACGCTATTTTAGGGATGCAGCTGGCGGAGAAATATAAAGAACATCCGGAAATCTGTAACGCCATTGGTGCTCACCATGACGAGATCGAGATGACTTCGATGATTTCACCAATTATTCAGGCTTGTGATGCCATTTCAGGTGCACGTCCGGGTGCCAGACGTGAAGTGGTAGAAAGTTACATTAAACGTTTAAAGGAACTGGAAGAACTGGCTTTATCATACCCAGGCGTAGAAAAAACCTTTGCCATCCAGGCAGGTAGAGAACTACGTGTGGTGGTAGAAAGTGAACGTGTTACCGATCAGCAGGCAGAACTATTGGCGGCTGACATTTCTAACCGTATACAAACGGAGATGACTTACCCTGGACAGATCAAAGTAACGGTGATCAGAGAAACACGCTCTGTATCGTTCGCGAAATAGGCTAAGTTATATTACAATCATATTATGTGAAAAGCGATGGATTATCTGTCGCTTTTTTTATTTTTACAGGAATCGAGTTTTAACAACACATCATGAAAACCAACACCAAAAGCCATATTGACGTACTTTTTGATAAATATGCGGAGAATCACCAACACCCTTCTAATGAGTTGATTCATTGGGTATGTGTGCCCCTTATTGTATTTAGTCTGTTAGGTCTGGTATGGTGCATCCCTTTTCCATACCTGGAATTTATGGGGCGTTACAATGGTTATGTGAACTGGGCATCTTTTTTAATCGCTTTCTCCATTTATTATTATTACAAGCTCTCGCCGGTGATGTCTTATTTTATGCTGCTGGCCGTGTTTGTGATGAGTATCCTGATCGGTTGGGTTTGGAAGACCGACATGATCAAGGATGAATGTGAATCCTCCGGTATTAAGTTTAAGGCTTATAAGTATTTTAACATCTGTTTCAAATACATTGTA
>CALEPD010000315.1 GCA_937910265.1 uncultured Bacteroidales bacterium | reverse complement strand
ACTTGAGACCCGCTTCATCTGCTTCCTGATAGTCCATGATCTGATAGGCAAAGCCGCTGCGCTCTGCCCAGCGGGTGTACATGCGGTAGAGCATGGAGCACCAGTCCTGAGCCTCGGTGCCGCCGGCGCCGGATTGGAAACTCATGATGGCGTTGTTGCGGTCGTACTTGCCGGTGAGCAAGGTCTCCAGACGACACTTTTCCATGTCAGCGGTCAGGGCAGCAAAGCCTTCCTTCAGCTCTTCCAGCATGGAGTCGTCGTCCTCTTCTTCTGCCATTTCGCAGATGGTCATCAGATCATCCCAGGTGGCGCACATCTGCTCGTAGCGCTCCACTTTGGTCTCTGCCTGCTTGGTCTTGACCACGATCTTCTGGCTCTTGTCGGGATCATCCCAGAAGCCGGGGGCTTCCTGCATGGCATGCAGACGCTCCAGTTCGTTCTTGAGACCGGCCAGGTTCAAGGATTCTGCCAGGCCATCCAACGCAGGCCGGCAATCGTTGAGTTTTTGTTTGTAACTGTCAAATTCAATATTCATGGATCGGTTCTCCAGTTCATAAATTGCACATTTGGGTACATTATAGCCGAAAGAGTGCTTTCTGTAAAGTAATTTCAGCAAAAATATTGTAAAAAGGATTATCAACCACATGTATCAATGACACCCCGAGCAACTCTTCATTGATTAGATTCAATTGTATTTTTTCATGTTAAACATACTTACCATTATCGGGGCGCGGCCCCAAATAATCAAAGCTGCCGCTATTTCAAGAGCCATTAAAAACGACTTTGCAGGCATTATCAAAGAATGGATACTGCATTCGGGACAGCACTATGATGAAAACATGTCGGGCCAATTCTTTGAAGAATTAGACATTCCAAAGCCGGATTTTAATTTAGGTATAGGCTCGGGAAACCACGGTCAGATGACAGGACAAATGATTGCCGGCATTGAACGTGTACTGACGGAGCAACATTTTGACGGTGTGCTGGTTTACGGCGACACCAATTCGACATTGGCAGGTGCGTTGGCCGCCAGCAAAATGCACATACCCGTATTTCATATTGAAGCAGGTTTGCGGAGCTATAATATGACTATGCCCGAAGAAATAAACCGCATTGTTTGTGACCGCATTGCCTCAGTTTTGTTTGCACCCACACAAACAGCCGTAAACAACCTCGAGAAAGAGGGGTTCGGATGCGGAAACACGACATTCGGAGAAGTGGTGCTCAGCGGGGATGTGATGTTCGACAACACCCTGCATTATTCGCAGACAGCCTCGCACCGCAGCAACATATTGAAACGTATAGGTGTAGCACCTGACAATTACATACTTGCCACGGTACATCGCGACTTCAACACTGACAACAGTACCCGTCTCGGGAATATTTTCGGAGCCTTGCTTGAAATCGCAAAAGAAAAGGAGATTGTGCTTCCCATACACCCCAGAACCGCCAAATGTATAAAAAAGGAACATATTGACACCGGCAACATGCACATCATAGAACCTGTAGGATATATGGACATGCTTACCCTTGAGAAAAATGCACAAGTGGTTGTAACCGACAGCGGAGGCGTACAGAAAGAGGCCTTTTTCCTACAAAGACCAACGGTAATACTGCGTCCGGAAACAGAATGGACTGAGATTATTGAACATCATGCTGGCATAATAGCCAATGACAACCCTGATTGTATTGTAAACAGCGTATTGGAATACTGCAACAAAGATGTTCATTTTCCCAATTTGTTTGGCAACGGAGATGCTTCGCGAACAATCTTGCACAAAATATGCAATTTTTACAATTATTAACATAACCGTACAAACTATAAACCTTATTTTTCCGTTATCGAAGAATTAGTCCATATTGTACCATAACGTAACCTCTTGATATATGCAGAAATCGACACATGTAATTTTGGCAGCGATTATTCTGATATTAAGTGCATCATGCGCAACACCGCGCCAAATCAAATATCTTCAAGACATGAATGCCAGTTCGCAGATTGAGCTGGAGAACAAATTTGAAGCTGTAATCAGTCCCTACGACGAGTTGGACATTGTGGTTTCGTGCTTCGACCCTGAATTGGCAAAACCTTTTAACATGGGAACCTTCCGCGGGGGAGTATCCTCGGGTGGCGTTGGAAACAATGCCTATTTGGTTGACGTTTATGGAAACATACAGTTTCCCATCCTTGGAGAAATACATGTAGCAGGCATGACCCGATTGAACCTTCAGGAACATATCACCCAGTTGCTGAAAGAGGGGAATTACATTTCAGATCCTTTTGTGATGGTGAGATTCCACAATTTCAAAATATTCTTCCTGAGTCCTGAAGGAGGCAAATCGATTACTGTTCCCAATGAGCGATGCACCTTCCTTGAAGCATTGGCCATGTCGGGCGGATTGGACAAATTCAGCCGTAGGAACCGAATCGGGGTAATGAGAGAAGTGAACGGAAAAATGACCATGCGCTACCTCGACCCGAGATCGTCGGAAGTATTCAACGACCCTTATTTCATGTTGCAACAAAACGACTTCATTATCACAGAATCGCATAGTTCAAAATATTACCGCGATGAACTGTATTATTGGTTCTCATGGTTCTCGCTGGCGTCAACAGTGTCGTCGATATTCACCCTATACTTGGTTTACAAACGCACCTAACGAATTAGGTATCATCCTTTTTACATAATGGACAATACAACAAACAACCAAAACAACGATTTAGACTTTTTGCAGAACAAACCTGCGAATACGGTTGTAATTAAAGATATATTATATCTGGTACTTAACAACCTGCACTGGCTGATATTATGTGCCACCGTGGGAGGTTTGCTTGCCACATACTATGCGAAAAAGCAGACAAAGATTTACGCCAGCAGTTCGCAGGTACTGATTCGCACAAATAATGCACTAAGACAAGAATCGGCCAACAACATTGTATTCAGCAACGGTGCATTTCAAAACAGCTCGATAAACAACGAGTTGATGATTCTCACCTCGAAAACAACGATGGACAAGGTGGTCAAGCAGCTGATGAAGAAGTCCGACGTGATCGACGTCTTCCGTGCCTGATCCTGAACCCCACATATATGCGGCTCTCCCGTTGCGGAGAGCCTTTCTTACAAGGAGGTACTCCTATGCGCTGCGTGATTCAGCGAGTTACATCCGCATCCGTTGCCATCGACGGCGAAGTCGTCGGCAAGTGCGGCAAAGGGTATATGATCCTCATCGGCGTGTCTGTGGACGATACGG
>CALEPD010000314.1 GCA_937910265.1 uncultured Bacteroidales bacterium | reverse complement strand
CGGAAGGTATCGTAGAAGTGATGCTTCTGGGGCAGAATGTAAATTCCTACGGAAAGACCTTAGAAACCCCGCTGAGCTTTGCCGAGCTTCTTCGTGAAGTGGAAAAAGTAGAAGGAATTGAGCGGATTCGTCTCGGATCGTTGGAACCGCGAATTATGACAGAAAGTTTTGTGAGGGAATTGGCTTCCTTATCAAAACTATGTCCGCACTTTCATTTGTCGTTGCAAAGCGGATGCGATGCCACATTAAAACGGATGAACCGGAGGTATACCGCCGGGGAGTATTTTGATGCGGTGGAATTGTTACGAAAGTATTTTGAAAAACCGGCGATTACAACGGATATTATTGTGGGATTTCCGGGAGAGACGACCGAGGAGTTTGCGGACACGCTTCGGTTTGCGGAGAAGATTGCCTTTTCCCAAATACACATTTTTAAGTATTCCAGACGAGCCGGAACCGTGGCAGACCGTATGAACGGTCAGATTCCGGAACAGATAAAATCGGAACGCAGCGATGCTTTGGAGCGGGTGGAGAAGTCGTTGCGGGAAGCATATATTACAGGCTTTTTCGGTACAAAAGAATCGGTACTTTTGGAGGAAGAGGCGGAATATGACGGGAAAAAATATATGGTAGGGCACACGACCCGATATGTAAAGGTGTATATACCGAAAAACGGAGAATCCATGAATGCCAATGAGACGGTAATGGTTACTGTTTTAAACGCAAAAATCGGTGACGGGGTATTAGCGGAGTTAAGCAGGAATTTTTGATGGCGGAATGGCGGATACGCGCATGGATAACTGGCTGATGGTGTTGTCGAACAGGCTGCGTATTTCGCGGGCATTGCCAAAGCTGCGGTTCTTGTTCATACATAAGTGGTGTATAGTGTCAATCAATACGGCTTCGGTCGTTTCGGGCAGCACGTATTGTTTCTTGCGTGCCAATGACTTGAAGATTTCAACCAGTTCCATCTCGGTATAATCCTCGATGTTCAACCGGTGGGTGAAACGGCTTTCTAATCCCGGGTTTACCTTCAGGAATGTTTCCATCTCCTTGCGGTAACCGGCAGCTATGACAACGAATTTACCCTTATCGTCTTCCATGCGTTTCATCAAGGCCTCGACAGCTTCCTTTCCAAATTTGTCACCGTTTCCGCCGTCAGCGTCATAAAGTGTGTATGCCTCATCAATGAACAGGATGCCTCCCATGGCTCTGTCGCAAAGGCTGTTTACCAGTTTGGGCGTCTCGCCCATATATTTGCCGACCATCTGGTTGCGGCTTACCTCAATGACGTTGTCGGTCGGTAACAGGCCGATGGCTTTGAACATTTCACCCATCTTTCGGGCAATGGTGGTCTTTCCCGTACCAGGATTGCCTGTGAGTACGATGTTCAGAGACATGGGTTCGGAACTTCCGATGCCTAATTGCAGGCGCTGTTGCATGAACACGACTTGAACGGCTAACCGGCGGATGGCTTCTTTGATAGATTTCATACCGATGAAACTGTCCAGTTCGGCCATGATTTCGTCGAGGCTCTTGGCTTGCTTCTGCTTGTGGGCAAGGATGTCGTCGGTGGTCAATTCCGACATCATATCTTGTGTGAATCCGGGTGAATTCATGATTTCAATCAGGCGTTTGCTCTGATTGGTTGTGGATTGTTCGAAGAGAGAACGTACGTCGCGGGCATTGCCAAAACCGGTGGTGCGGGTTGCATAGACTTTCTCGAAATGATGGAGAAGGGCAGATTGGGTCTCGGCCGTCATCTTGAAGTTGTTCTTGGTGGCCAAGCGGATGAATATCTGTTGCAACTCGGTGGGGGTGTAGTCTTCAAAATGGATGGTCTTGGTGAAACGGGACTTCAGGCCGGGATTGGCTTCGATGAAGGTGTGCATCTCTTTCGTGTATCCGGCAACGATGCAGATGAATTTCCCCCGGTCGTCTCCCAACCGCTTGAGCAGTATGTCAACAGCCTCTTTGCCAAAGATGTCGTTCTCCCCCTGATACAGCGTGTAAGCCTCGTCGATAAACAACACACCGCCTATGGCTGAGTCAATCAGCTCGTTGGTCTTGATGGAGGTCTGCCCGGCATACCCGGCTACGAGCTTGCTACGGTCGGCCTCTATCATTTGTCCGTTGGGTACAGCACCCAAGGCCTTCAGTATGTCGGCCATGATGCGTGCCACGGTTGTCTTTCCCGTACCGGGGTTTCCTGTAAATACATAGTGTCGTTCCAACGCATTGGATGAGGCTCCTCGCTTGAGTTGCAAGTCGATGTATGCAGCAATCTGTGCCATCTCCTCCTTTACGTTCTTCAAACCGACCAATGAGCTCAATTCTGTCAGAATGTCGTCGATTGTTCTGATGGGTGGTACATATCCTAAGATGTCCTCTTCTTGGATTTCTCCTGGCCGGACAACAGGATGCGAGATGTATGATGTAAACAGATCCTCGGC
>CALEPD010000313.1 GCA_937910265.1 uncultured Bacteroidales bacterium | reverse complement strand
AAACAGTTCAGCCAATGCCGTCACTTCATCAATCGTACCCGTCATAAGTCTAAAAACGTATTCAACCTTATGACTTCCATCACTTAACCCAACATCTATATTAGCTTAAATATTTTTATGTTTACATTGTTCTAACATTTGATTTACAATTGTATGTGATGCATTAATTAATTCTTGTCTTTTTATTGTTAATTCAGTTTCTTTACCATTTTGTATATCTTGCATTACTTGATAATAAGGAATCTCTGCATATTCAATGATAATATTGTTTAGTTCATTAATATTATTGATGTTTGTAATATCTTATTTGAAAGGAATGTCAAAAAATAATATTACAATAAACATATAACTACCAACAGCATGGAAACCACAAGACAACAAAAAATATCACGACTGATACAACAAGACATGGGAGATATTTTCCTCAAGGAGATGAAACCCATATTAGGCAACTCGCTGATTACCATCACTGAGGTACGCATCACTCCAGACCTTTCGATTGCCCGTATCTATGTGAGCATATTCCCGATAGGAGGTGTGAGCAAAGAGAGTGTAATGCAAAACATTGAAGACAATGCCGCTGACCTGCGACGCCGTTTGGGCATGCGTGAAGGCAAGCAATTGCGCATCATCCCCCATCTTGAATTTTATTTAGACAACTCGCTCGACTACGCTGAAAACATTGAGAAACTCCTCAAGCAGTGAACCTTCCCTTTTTCATAGCCCGTCATTACCTCTTCTCGAACAAACAGAAGAGTGTCATCAATATCATCTCCATCATATCGATGATTGGGGTTACGGTGGCCACCGCAGCCCTGATTATTGTGCTGAGCGTGTTCAACGGCATAGGCAATCTGACGCAAAGTCTTTTCAACGTGTTTGACCCACAACTGATTGTCGAGCCATCGGAAGGCAAGACCATTCACCTCGACAGCATCGACTACCAAGAGCTATGGAATATAGAAGGCATTGAGAACATGTCGATAATGACGGAAGAGAATGCCTGGGTAACCTATAAAGAGAGCCAGGCCATTGTCCAACTACGCGGTGTGGATGAGAATTATGCCGCCATGACAGGCTTGGACACGATGATACACGACGGTATTTACACGCTGCGATCCACCCATGACACAGAAACTCGATATTATGCACTCGTCGGAGGAGAAATAGACTACCGCCTGGGCATATCGAAAATAAGCAACACTCCTTTGTCGATATACATTCCCAAACGGGGTACAACAAGCATCGGATACACCATGGAGGAGGCGTTCTACTCGAACATTGCATATCCTGCCGGTACATTTTACATACAACAGGATATCGATTCGAAATATATTGTGTGCGACATAGGACTTGTGCGGCAACTGATGAACTATGCTGAGCAAGAATGCACCGCAATTGCGATAGCACTGCATGACAATGCAAAGATAAAGCAGGTGAAAAAAGAGATGAAGCAATTGCTTGGAGAGGGCTACACCGTTAAGGACCGATTTGAACAGCAGCCACTGTATTATAAAATATTCAAATCAGAAAGGCTTGGCATTATACTTATACTGTCGCTGATTGTTGTGGTCAGCACGTTTACGCTCATTTCGTCGCTTTCGCTGCTTATCATCGACAAGGCGAAGGACATAGGGACCATGAAAAGCATGGGTATGAGTACTTCGGCCATTCGCAGCATATTCTTCACCGAAGGCGTTCTGATTTCGGCGGTTGGCATTGTTCTGGGATTGGCGATTGGGTTTGTGGTATGCTTTATACAGCAACAGTTTGAATTGATTAAGATGGGTGACGGCAATTTTGTGGTTGACGCATTCCCCGTTGACATGCATTGGAACGACTTTGTAATGACCTTCGTAATTGTCATTGTCATCTGCACCGCAGCCGTGGCCGCCACCACCCGTCGTGCCAAGTTGTAAGAGAAAAGGCTCTGTAAATTGTGTTGATTGAATTCACAGAGCCTTTCTGATTTAATCCTTTACAATAATTTATTTTGAACGTTATTCGAAATACTGATGGATTTCGGCCTTCAGGAATTCGAGTGCGGTGTCGGTGGGAACCTTATTGGAGGCTGCCACGGTAAAGATAGCGCCCGCGAGAGATGTAGGGTCTTTGCTCTCACCCAGATTGAGGGCTGAGGAGTTGACCAAATTGATCATCTGCTCCTTGGCTTCACGGATGCGAATCCAAGCCTCGCTTGACACATATATCTGCTGACTCAGGTTGTGTTCCCATTCATCGCGGATGTTCTTAGTCAAGACACCCTGCAGCAATTTCAAATCCATGCCGGGCTGATAGCAACGCAACACCAGGCTGTTGGGCGAGATGCGCTCGAGGAAAAGTGCCATGCGTTCGTAGGCCTGCAGACGTATCGGGGTAACAACTTTGAGGGTTTCCTTTCGTTCATCGATTTTCATCTGCAGCATCTGCTGTTTCTGCTGATTGTGGAAATAGCGTTTGATGATGAAATAGAGAACCAAACCAGTTACTGCTACAGCCACGATGACGGCGGCGACACAAACGAACAAATACCAAACACTTGACATAAATATTCTATTTTTAGGATTGAGACAAAGGGTTATTGTTAATCGAGTTTAAGCACTGCGAGGAATGCACTCTGGGGAACTTCAACGTTGCCCACCTGGCGCATGCGTTTCTTACCTTCCTTCTGTTTCTCCAACAGTTTGCGTTTTCGGGAAATGTCGCCACCATAACACTTGGCGGTCACATCCTTACGCACCTGACGGACGGTTTCGCGTGCGATGATTTTGCTGCCGATGGCGGCCTGTATGGCTACATCGAACTGCTGACGCGGGATAAGCTCCTTGAGGCGCTCGCACATACGGCGTCCGATGGGGTAGGCATTGTCGACGTAGGTGAGTGTTGACAAGGCGTCGACAGGGTCGCCATTGAGGAGAATCTCGAGTTTGACGAGTTTAGATGGTTGGAAACCATTGAGGTAGTAGTCGAGTGAGGCATATCCTTTGGATATACTCTTGAGTTTGTCGTAGAAATCGAAGACAACTTCGCCGAGGGGGAGATCGAAGGTTATCTCGATACGGTCGGTTGTGAGATAGGTTTGATTCTTCAAGATACCGCGTTTGTCCATGCAAAGTTTGATGACCGGGCCGATGTAGTCGGCTTTGGTGATGATTTGCGCATGGATATATGGCTCGTAAACTTCGGCGATGTTGTTGGGCTCGGGCATGCCGGAGGGGTTGTACACTTCGATTTCCTGGCCATTGGTGAGTTGCACTTTGTACTCAACGTTGGGTACAGTGGTAATGACATCCATGTTAAACTCGCGCTCAAGGCGTTCCTGTATGATTTCCATGTGGAGCAGACCGAGGAATCCGCAACGGAAACCAAACCCCAAAGCCAACGAGCTTTCAGGCTCGAAGGTCAGAGAAGCATCGTTGAGCTGAAGTTTTTCGATTGATGCCCGCAATTCCTCGTAATCGTCAGTGTCGACAGGATATACACCAGCGAATACCATTGGCTTGACTGATTCGAAGCCGTCGATAGCCTTTTCGCAGGGGTGGTTGACATGGGTGATGGTATCGCCCACACGGACTTCCTTGCTGGTTTTGATGCCTGAGATGATATAACCCACGTCGCCGGCGCGCAGTTCCTTGCGTGGTTCCATGTTAAGGCGCAAGACTCCGATTTCATCGGCGTGGTAGTCTTTTTCGGTACTTACAAATTTAACCCAGTCGTTGGTTTTGATGGTTCCGTTCATGATGCGGAAGTATGAGATAATGCCGCGGAATGGGTTGAACACCGAGTCGAACACCAAAGCCTGGAGTGGCGCATCAGGGTCGCCCTCGGGTGCGGGGATGCGGTTGACGATGGCATCGAGGATTTCGGGTACGCCGACGCCTGTCTTTGCGCTGCAGCTGAGAATATCCTCACGTGAGCAACCGAGGAGGTCCATGATCTCATCGGCAACCTCTTCAGGCATGGCGCTGTCGAGATCGATTTTGTTCATTACAGGAATTATCTCGAGGTCGTTTTCCAAAGCCAGATAGAGGTTGGAAATGGTTTGCGCCTGAATGCCTTGGGTGGCGTCGACTACGAGGAGCGCACCTTCGCAGGCGGCGATGGAACGTGAGACTTCGTAGGAAAAGTCAACGTGACCCGGAGTGTCGATCAGGTTGAGCACATAGTTGTTATAATTCATCTGGATGGCGTGGCTCTTGATGGTGATGCCCTTCTCTTTCTCCAGGTCCATGTTGTCGAGCACCTGGTTCTCCATATCTCTGGCACCCAGGGTGCTGGTGATTTCGAGCAATCTGTCGGCAAGTGTGCTCTTGCCGTGGTCAATGTGGGCTATGATGCAAAAGTTGCGAATATTCTTCATTTCCATAATCACCGCAAATATACTGCAATTTTTTGCTATATTTGCATTCCTACAATCCATATAAAACACAATCAATTAGATATGGCAACAATCGAAGAACTCAAAAAGATCTCCTCTCAGGTCCGTAGAGACATCGTGAGGATGGTAACGGCTGCAAAGTCAGGCCATCCGGGAGGATCGCTCGGCATCACCGACGTGATGACAGCTCTTTATTTCAGCGAGATGAAGCAGGATCCTCAGACCTGGACCCGCAGCGCCAAGGATCAGGACGCATTCATCCTTTCAGCAGGTCACCTCGCACCAGTGTACTACTCTGTTCTTGCACGTGCAGGTTATTTCCCTATCAGCGAGCTTGGAACACTCCGTAAGTTCGGCAGCCGTCTCCAGGGACACCCTTGCGTGACAGACAATCTTCCTGGTGTATTCAAGCCATCTGGATCTCTCGGACAGGGCCTCTCTGTAGCAGCCGGCATGGCTCTCGGAAAGAAGCTCGCAGGTGACGAAGGACGCATCTTCTGCCTCTGCGGCGACGGTGAGAGCGAGGAAGGTCAGATCTGGGAAGCAGGTATGTGGGCTGTTCACCACAAGGTGGATAACCTCGTTGCCTTTACAGACTGGAACGGTCAGCAGATCGACGGTCCTACCACCACCATTACCGGACTTGAGGACCTCAGCGAGAAATGGGGTGCTTTCGGTTGGGATGTGATCGTAGCCGACGGACACGACTATCAGAGCATTCTCGATGCCTTCCAGATCGCCCGTAACAAGAACGGTAAGCCGAAGATGATCCTCTTCAAGACCGTTATGGGTCAGGGTGTGGACTTTATGGCAGGCACACACAAGTGGCACGGCTTGGCTCCTTCAGCAGAGCAGTGCGA
The DNA here is from genome assembly GCA_937910265.1 of uncultured Bacteroidales bacterium. Taxonomy (GTDB): domain Bacteria; phylum Bacteroidota; class Bacteroidia; order Bacteroidales; family P3; genus Colimorpha. The sequence continues at coordinate 156 of CALEPD010000313.1, read as the reverse complement.
AGTTGCAATGCAGCAGTTGGAAGAAACATTAGGAGATTATTAAAAAAAAACTTGTCCTTTGAGAACAAAACTTACAAAATATTTTGTATTATTTTTAATCCTCCTGTCAACAATATTACAGGAGGATTGATTTTATGAAAAAATTTATTTCTTTTG
>CALEPD010000312.1 GCA_937910265.1 uncultured Bacteroidales bacterium | reverse complement strand
GCCCCTGCCATAAGTAGCACCAGTGCAGCACCGGGAGTCATACCCTTGAGCATCAACGCTACGGCAATGGGGATGGAGCCGGTAGCACACAGATACATGGGTACGGCACACGCCAGCACCAGCAACATACCCAACAGAGGACGGTGGGCAAAGGTGGCAAAGAATCCGTCGGGCACAACCACAGTGATGAGTCCTGCCACTACAAGGCCTATGGCAAGCCATTTACCTATGTCCTGCATCATATCCACAAAGGCGTACCTCAGTGCCAGCCTGCATTTCGAGGCCATATCAGTCGCTGCCTCCCCGTGGGTGACGCAGCAACGTTCTGTCTCATCGTTGTCGCCGTCGCCACTGCTCTTCCCGTCGCACAGCCTGTTCACCATGGCGCCACCCGCCAGTGCGGTTACCAGTGCCGCTATGGGGCGCAACAGCGCAAACAGCAGTCCCAGCAGCGAGTAGGTGGCGGCTATCGAATCAACACCCGTCTGGGGTGTGGCTATCAGAAACGACACCGTCGAACCCTTCGACGCTCCCTCCTTGTGAAGCGACATCGCGGTCGGTATCACCCCGCACGAACACAGCGGTATCGGTATGCCGAGCAGCGTGGCTTTCACCACCGAACCAAATTTACGGCCACCAAGATGCTTCCTGTACAAACGGTTGGGAATAAATGCGTGCATGATTCCCGCCAGCAGGAACCCCAGCAGTATGTAGGGCGACATCTGCGTTGTCAAAACCACAATCTCTTCCATCGGGCAATCTTCTGTTGTATGTTATTGTGTTCGAAATGTGATGGTTGCACACATTGTACAACCCTTTTACGCCATGCAAATATATATAAATTTAACCGAATCTCAGCCGCCATTCTGTTGCGTTGAGGTGCCGTTGTCGCTTTGTGACGCAGGAGTCAGCCCCTTGGTGCCATTTTTTTAGCGGTGCGATGATAGAATTTCCCTATCCAATGCTCTATAGTAATAGAAATGCCCTCATTATGTCCGGCAAGAACAACTGCTGTAGCCGATAATAAGCCACAGATCCTGTAGCATTGTTTTTTTTGCCATCATCTTGATATCTAAACAATTTAAAATATCGTTCAATGAAAAGTATTGTATTAAACCCCGTTTCGAAAATCCTGCTTTTTGTCGATTTTCTCATGTCAACCTTTCTTTTGGTCTATTCGATGGGCTTTTTTGCCGCAGTTGTGCCCCCGGAGTATATTTGGTTTAACTATAGGAATGATTTATGGGATATTATATTTCCAAAATATTGGGAAAACGTCGAGTTGTTTATGTCCGTGGTTTTCCGTTTGATGACAATCTTCATGTTGCTTCGGTGCAACAAATTGGCCTATATTCCCATTGTAGCCAATTTTCTTGTGTTGTGTGGGAATTGGTACTGGAACGACCAGATCATAGATATTTACAATCTTAGTTGGCAATTAGATGTTTTTGTTAACATAGTATTCCTATTGTGGACTTTCGTGTTGCCCATATTCGGTTGGCTGTGGTTGTTGTGCACCCGTCGATTCAAGCCCGCCCAGGTGAGCACCCGCAAGGTCATCTTAATCACCCTGCTGGTCTTTGTCACCCTGTGTTTTCCCATTTGGCTGATGATAGTCATCCTGTTATGCTTCTTGCTTTTGTATTTGTTCGGCAAAGGCACATTACTGTCTCCCCTTTTCCGTTACGAAAAGGCCAGCATGTTTTACATAACGTTGCTCATCATGGTATGTATTTCCGGTGGCGAAATGGGCGTCGCCTCACACTACGCGGTCATTATCCTGCCAATGGCGCTCTACCTGCTTGTATGCCGCTACCTCCACCTGTCCTACCATCGCAACGATATACTCCTCCTGCTGCTTGCCTATATCGTCTTCTTATTTGCGCAGTATATGCTCAATGCATTCCGGTTGGCCATGCTGCTGGCATCCATGGTGCTGGTGGCGGTAGTCGTTGTCCGATTCTCGAAGCAGGTGCGCAAAATTTGGCTCAGCGTCACTCTCTACTTCATGCTGGCGGTTGTTATGCCCGTCCTCAGCCTCGGCTATCTGCCCTACACCGTACTCGAAGGCTCGCGTAGCATGCGTTTCACACAATTCAGCTACTCGCCCTTCGGCTTGCTCTATGTCATCAGCGACGATGGCATTGGCATCCGCGACCGTTACAGCATCGTACTTCCCATCGATTCGTACGAATCCATAAAAATGATCACTCACGACAACCCCTTTTGCATACTGGTAAAAGATGGCAAGAGCCAGATCTACAACCTGCGCGAACATACCTTCTGTCTCGAACAATGGTGCCTCGACATCATCTGCAACAACGACGGCACCCTGCTCATCAAAACTCACGACGGCGAATATACCCTTTCTCATAGGGACTTAAAGTATGCGGATTATCCTATTGCCCTCGGTCAATGATCGGCAATAGGCAAAAGAGCAGCAAAACAAATGTTTCGCTGCTCTTTTATTTTATTTCGATGTACAGGCTTGCACCGCCTGCAATTGCGGAGAGAAAGGGATTCGAACCCTTGGACCCCCTAAGAGGTCAACGGTTTTCGAGACCGCCCCGTTCGACCACTCCGGCATCTCTCCGGTCGTAATTGGGTTGCAAAAGTACGATATTTTTTTGATATCGGAAAAAAAATGTATCTTTGCATTTCCAAATAATTGATATTATGAAGAAAAAAACGCTACTAATTGCTATGATTGCAGTATTGTCGACTGCATTTTCCCAGACAAAACAAATTACTCTTGAGGATATTTGGTCCAAAGGCACCTTCAGGGTTCAGGGTATCTCTTCCATCCGCTCGATGAACGACGGCGAGCACTATTGTGTGCTCACACGCAGCGGCATCGACCAGTACAGCTACCAGTCGGGCCAGAAGGTCAAAACGGTATGCTCCTTTGTCGACCCCTCCATCAACCGCAAGCAGGCCAAGCCTCTGCCCCCCATCGAAAGCTACCAGTTCTCGTCCGACGAGTCTAAAATATTGCTCAGTGCCGCCTTCGAGCCCATCTACCGCCACAGCGGCGTCTCGTCTTACTATGTCTACGACCGCGCCACCGGCAGCATGCAGTGCATCTCGCTCGATGGCAAACAGCGTCTCACCACCTTCTCGCCCGACGGCAAAATGGTGGCTTTTGTACGCGACAACAACCTCTACACCATTGAATTGGCCACTATGACCGAGCGGCAAATCACCCGCGACGGCAAGTTCAACCACATCATCAACGGCACCACCGACTGGGTGTACGAAGAAGAGTTCGGCATCACGCAGGGTTTCTACTGGAGCCCCGACAGCAAGAAAATCGCCTTCTTCCGTTTCGACGAGTCAAAGGTCAAGCAGTATAACATGCAAATGTGGGGCGGCCTCTATCCCAGCGACAATGTGTTTAAATATCCCAAGGCCGGCGAGGACAACTCGAAAGTCGATGTGCTCATCCACGACCTTGCATCTCAGAAAACCTTGCAGCTCAACATCGGCAGCGAAAACGACCAGTACATCCCGCGCCTCCAATGGACCCGCGACGCCAACACCCTGGCCGTTATGCGCATGAACCGTTTGCAGAACAAAATGGAGATACTACTTGCCGACGCCACCAGCGGCAACCTCACCACACTCTACACCGAGGAAGACAAAGCCTATGTCGATGTGCCCGACACCTGGCATTTCATGGCCGACGGCAAGCACATGCTCATCACCAGCGAAAAGGACGGCTACCGCCATATCTACATGTACGACCTCCAGGGCAACCTCGTAAAGCAAATCACCTCGGGCAACTACGAAGTGGCTCAGGTGAAAGGCATCAACGAGAAAAGTGGCATCATCTATTTCACCGCACACTACACCTCGCCCATCAACACCGACCTCATGATGGCCAACTACAAAGGCCGTAAAATCAAAACCACCCGCCTCGGCGACCGCGAGGGCACCTACCAAGCCAACTTCAGCAACGGCTGCAAATACTACATCTCCATCTTCAGCGACGCCAACACCCCGCCTGTTTACACTCTCCACGACGCTCGCGGCAAACAGATAAGCGTACTCGAGGACAACAGCGAGCTCCTCGCCACTATGCAGCAGTTCGGCACCGGCCGCAAAACCTTCGGCTCTTTTGCCACCTCCAACGGCACCCAGCTCAACTACTACACCATCCTCCCTCCCGATTTCGACTCCACCAAGTCCTACCCCCTCTTCTTCTTCGTCTACGGCGGCCCGGGAAGCCAGCAGGTCACCAACAGCTACGGCTACAACGACTATTACTGGTTCCACATGCTTGCCCAGAAGGGCTATGTCGTGGCCTGTTTCGACGGACGCGGCACAGGTGGCCGCGGCAGCCATTTCAAGAAACAGACCTATAAGGACCTCGGCAACATGGAGTGCCAGGACGCCATCGAGGCTGCCAAGTATTTCAGCGCCAAGCCTTGGATCGATGCCAGCCGCATCGGAATCTTCGGCTGGAGCTTCGGCGGTTACCTCTCATCGCTCGCCATACTCAAGGGCAACGACGTCTTCAAATCCGCCATCGCAGTCGCACCTGTCACC
>CALEPD010000311.1 GCA_937910265.1 uncultured Bacteroidales bacterium | reverse complement strand
GTGTTAAGCCTGCCGCTAGCGTTCATCCTGAGCCAGGATCAAACTCTTCATTGTAAGAATTCTTTATTTTTACCTTTGACTCGTCTGTATCTCCAGTATCCCTCGGGATACTTTTGACACACGCTATCTCAATATCTCAATCTATTTTCAAAGTACTCTCGCTTTCGTTTTTGCGTTGTTTTTATCAACAATCTCTTTTTTGTCGAAAGCGGATGCAAAGATACGACGTTTTTTTATTCTGACAAAATATTTTTTCATTTTTATTTCCAAAAGTCTATTTAATATTTTAATTTTCATACGATTAATTATAAAAAAAAATATTTTGACGGTATATTCGGGCGGCTTTTTGCGATGTTGCCAGGGTTTGTTTCCGGATTGTTTTTTTTAGAATTTGGATTGTTTGGCTCAAAAAAGAAACTCAAACAATATTTTAACCACTGAGTATCTTATATTTACATTTGTATATAAAAACAAAAAGGCCATCGCAGGATGGTTTTTTTGTTAATAACTCGGAGATGGGGCGCCTGATGGTGGCTGGATTTGTACAATATTAATTAATAGTATAGTGTTAATGTATTTTGCGCGGTAGACAATCGGCACCGGGGTATGGCTGTCGAAAAAAAAGGTGGAACGCGAATTGCCACTAATTGCTTGTTTACAACATCTGTCGGCAACAGATTGAACGCGAATTACCACGAATTAACCATTAATTACTTGTCTGCAACGGATGGGTGTGGGGTACTCTCAATCACTTAAAACGCGAATTGCCATTAATTAACCGTTAATTATCTGTCTACTAATTCTATCGGCAATAAATTGAACACGAATTACCACGAATTGGCCATTAATTGCTTGTCTACAACGGGTGGGTGCGGGGTACTCGCAAATACTTGGAACGCGAATTGCCATTAATTAACCATTAATTGCTTGTCTGCAACGGATGGCGGCAACAGATTGAACGCAAATTGCCACGAATTTACCGTTAATTATTTCCTGCTACAACAAACTAAGGTGGGGTATGACTGGGTCGCATCTCTCCGAGATGCCAGAGTGAGGTGGAGTGTCTTGAGGCACCACATTGCGCTGCGCTTATGTGGTGTTACTCACATCAGATGATGTGGTCGCCTACCTCCGGCAGGCTGGGAAACTCTCTGCTCACATCAATAATGTGGCCGCCTACCACCGGCTGGCAGGGAAACTCTCTGCTCACATCAATAATGTGGTCGTCTGCCTCCGGCAGGCCAAGGAAACGCTCTGCTCACATCAATGATGTGGTCGCCTGCCTCCGGCAGGCAGGGAAACGCTCAGCATTGACTATGGCACCAACGCAAGCACTAATACACATATGACTACATTAACGCGAATTGCCACGAATTTACCATTAATTATCTGTCTACAACGGGTGGATGTGGGGTACTCTCAATCACTTAAAACGCGAATTGCCATTAATTAACCATTAATTATCTGTCTACTAATTCTATCGGCAATAAATTGAACGCGAATTGCCACGAATTGGCCATTAATTATTTCCTGCTACTTCTATCGGGAACAAATTGAATGCGAATTGGGCTGTGATTGTTTGTTTGCTACGATGACAAACTATGGCGTGACATGACAACGGCTGTGGGGGTTGTGTCACTCGTCTTCGACTAGTGCCAATCCTCCGAGCGATGTTTCTTTATAGAGGCTGGGCAAGTCCTTTCCTGTCAAATTCATGGTTCTCACCACTTTGTCGAAGCTGATGATGTGCTTGCCGTCGCTCATCAAGGCATAGATGTTGATATCGAGCGCACGGAGTGCCGCCATGGCATTGCGTTCGATGCAGGGGACCTGGACGAGGCCGCACATGGGATCGCAGGTGAGGCCCAAGTTGTGCTCCATGGCCATTTCGGCTGCATACTCTATCTGCTGGGGTGTGCCTCCGAAAAGTTGGTTGGCTGCAACCGCAGCCATTACGCAGGCGCTTCCGATTTCGCCTTGGCATCCGACCTCGGCACCGGAGATGGAGGCATTGGTTTTGATGACATTGGCGAAGAGTCCGGCGGTGGCCATGGCCTTAAGGATTTCCTTGTCGCTGAACTCGTGGTTGCGTTTCAGGTGATAGAGGACGGCTGGGAGGACTCCCGATGACCCGCAGGTTGGGGCGGTGACGATTTTGGCGCCCGCGGCGTTGCGCTCGGCGGTGGCCAAGGCGTAAGAAATGACCAATGCCCTACCCTGGAGGGAGGGTTTGAAGCTTGACGCGCGGACATAGAACTGGCGCGCTTTGCCGCGAAGGTGGAGTTCGCCGGGGAGGACTCCGTCGGAGACGATGCCGTCGCGTATGGTGTCTTGCATTATCTGCCACATTTGTGCGAGGTATTCCCACAGGCCTTCGCCTTCGTGCATTTCGGCATACTCCCAGAATGTGAGTCCGTTTTTCTCGATGTACTGAAGGATATCGGTCATTTTGGTGTGGGGGTATATCACTGTTTTGGAGGCATTGGTGGTGCCATCGGACAGGTAGCCGCCTCCGATGCTGTAGACTGTTGACGAATCGGTTACGTTGCCGTCTTGGTCCAAGGCTTCGAAAAGCATGCCGTTGGTGTGGAAGGGGTGAACGATATCGGGGCGCCAGATGATTTCGACGTCGGATGGGTTGAGGCCGGAGATTATGGCCTTATCGGTAAGGTGGCCTTTGCCTGTGGCGGCCAGACTGCCGTAGAGGGTGACGCGGAATTGCTGGGTTTGAGGATTTTTAGACTTGAAGATTTGTGCAGCCTTGTTGGGGCCCATTGTGTGGCTGCTTGAAGGACCTTGTCCTTCCTTGTAGATGTTTTTAATAGATTCCAAAATACAAATTCAGTATGGGTTTGACCTAATTAAAAAACGTAAAATACTGTATTTTGGTATTCAAGAGGGGTGTTATATTTGTCAACCGCAATGGAAGCAGCCGCCGCACATGAGAGCATCTCCCCTCGCCTATCAAAACTGATTGCCATAGTAATCAAGAATTATTGTATCTTTGCATCAACAATTTGAATGATATGGGACTTTTTGCAGACATTGTATCGACACCACGGCACATTGATTCAGGCTTGTTGATATTGGTGTTGTTGGGGATAATCACCTTTGTCCTAATTGTGCTGTTGTTGGTCAAGATGCATCGCTCCACACATGTCAAGGAGGTAGGGTCCGATAGCCGATCTCATTGGCAAAGGGTGAGACCTTGGGAAAGAGGAGAGCTACATGTCGATCATATTTTATCATCATTAGGACCCGATTATACCGTATTGCACGACATGGTTCTTTTGAGCAACGGTTACACTGTACAGATAGACCATATTGTGGTGTCGCGTTTTGGAATATTCTGTATCGAAACAAAAACCCATTCGGGTAAAATATACGGTTCCGAGAAGTCGGAATTTTGGACACAATACGTTGGCAACAAGAAGTATCCGTTGCGCAATCCGATCCGACAAAACTACGGCCACATGAAAACAATAGAACGTGTATTGGAGGGACTCCCTTGGGCGCCAATCATCCCCATTGTTGCATTTGCCGGCAAGGTCGATTTGAACCTGTCGTTAGAGAACTCTCTGGTGGTATATAGCAGTCAACTGGCCAGCACCATCCAATCATATCGAGTCGGGCATATAGCACCAGAGTCTGTTCCGATTTATGCAGAATGCATCCGCAAAGCCATGACACTCGTTACTGAAGAGCAACGGGACAATCATATTGCACAAATACAAAGGGAGCAACTCAACAAAAAAAGTCAACTGAGTGGCGGCTACTGTCCCCGATGCGGTAGGCCATTGGTGTTGAGGCGAGGTCAGCATGGTACCTTTTGGGGTTGCCATGGCTACCCCAGCTGCCGATTCACAGCCCAATATGACCCGAGCAACCCTTCCGTTCCCAAAAAAAGATGGTAAGAATTGTAGTATGGCTGTATGCCTACGTTTAACAAACCTTTAATTCAGTATTACCCACATGGTGTTCAGCGGAAAGAACTATCGCCTCTTCTTGGTATAGTTTGTTGGCTTTAGCAAGTGCTTCGGATTCTGAATTGGCTACTATCTCAACTTTACAACTGAGTGTTTCGGTTATTTCGATTGTATATGTCATAATATTAGTTTTCAAGTATTCTACCCAGTAATGTATCTCTATACCAATATCTATATAATGAAATCATTTTATAATCTGGAAGACTTTCAAGGTACTCAAGTTCAAACACCAATCTAGGTTCGTTGTCATTAATGTCGGGATGCACTTCTGTCTTATTCCCAATGCGTGCCACCTTAATCAAGTACAAGTCTTTCACGCCCTTGCCTTTTATATAAGGCATAAAATAGTATAATTTGTTGAGGACAACCGTGGATGGGAATGAACTAGTTTTACCCGTATAATAAATTTTGGTTGGTTCTTCCTTCAGCATGTACTCTTCATTGTCTTTCTTCACAAAACCGATGAGAAGGTGTTTTGTAGGGTCCAGTGTATATTGTTTTTTCGGACGATTCACCACAAGCGGGGTATCTATGTCAGCAAACAAATTCAAATCCAACATTGGAGCAGCATTTCTCGCCATAAAAATGGGATGGGACGAGGTTGGTGCTTTATCATAAATAATTTGATATAAACTCTTTCCAATGCATTCAACAATGCCACAAACCAAAGCATTTCCCATCAAGAAAGCGCGTTTCCCTTCCGACACATTTGGATGTAGTGTGTGATTGTCGGGGAACATGTTCATGCGCTCCAACTCAATAGGAAGCAAGCGGCGATAACGGCCAGAATTAGTTTTTACCACATGCTTGAATCTTGAAGGTGCGCCACCTCCTTCGCCCGTAATTATTGTTCGCGAAGGTTGGTCTAATGAGTCGGGGAAAGTCATTCCTCCCTCCGAAAAAACATATTCGTATCCCTCTTTCGAAACTCGATTTATTTTTTTTGCCCCCTTCTCATATTGCCATTTAGGCAGTTCATTTTCGGGTATAAAATAGCCTTCAGGCACTATATTCTCATCCACAAGATTACCGCCCAATGTCTGACGTGTTCCGTCATATACAGCCTCAGCATCAACTGAATAAACATGGCGGTCCATCATCATGCCGGCATTGCCGAAAGGACTGTCTTTTTTACCTTTGTTGAAATTGGAAGAAACCTCTTGTATTGTACCTTTAATGTCGAAAACCGATTTACTATTACCTTTAGGTTTAAACTCAAAAGCCTTGGCCATCACACCATCATACAAGACCCAATTATCCATCTCCTCAACCTTCTCTGCAACAACAGAGTCTTTTTGATAACCAACAATATACGTCCTTCTTCTGCGTTGTGGCATTCCATACTCGGCCGCATTCACAATTCGCCATTCTACTACATAACCAAGGTCGGACAACGAAGCAAGAATAATGGCGAAATCTCGTCCGCGTTGAGTGGCGGGAGAATTAATTAAGCGGTCAACATTCTCAAAAAATACATATTTAGGACGTTTATCACCTTTTTCTTTAAGAATGCGATATATCTGCCACCAAAGCACACCTTTTTTGCCTTCAATACCGCCCGACTTGCTCAATGTTGCTGCCACGGAATAATCTTGACAGGGAAAACCGCCCACCAACAAATCGTGATCAGGAATATCCTCTGTCGGCACCAAATTGATATCTTTGTTTGAATGTCCTTTGGAGCCGAAACGTGCCTGATAGACAATTGACGCGTCTTGATGTTGTGTGGAGGGTTCCCATTGGTTGTTCCATATGGTTTCATAGGCATCCGACGCGCCTTCCAAACCGATGCGAAAACCTCCCACACCAGCAAATAATTCTACTACATGGATTTTATGTTTAGCCATTATTTCTTTCGTTTCTTCTATTATCAATTATTTCCCTAACGTAGTCGTTGTTAAACCAATAGCAATATTTCTTGGCCTCTTTGCCGTCGGGAGTGGGCGCCATGTCAGTCGACTTTTGAGCCTTCGGGCGTACATGAAATTTCTTTTTATCCTTCCCCTTCCACCAATATTCAGCAGAGATATGCCCTTCCAAGATATTCTTTTTGATGTGGTTCCAATATTCCTCGGCCAATTCCAAGTCGGCTTGTGGCATAGTCCAGAAAAACACATCGTTAAGCACGTAGTCTTCCTTGCCTTGATTCTTTTCTTTAAAAATAACGAACATAAACCTGCTGGAATACAACTCATACAAACGAGAGTCAAACCAGTCTTCGCATTCTGCCACCTCTATATAGTCGATGTTCTCAAACGACATAGCTTCTTTTACAATACCATTAGCCTGCACGCGTACAGTCTTCATTGTCAATCCGGCTTTCTTGAACTCTTCGGATTGATTGACATTGGCACATTTTTCAGATGAAGCAATGGCATTTGCTATAATAGCAAACTTATTCTTAGGATTTCTCGACAGGTCTATTCTTTTCTTCTTGGCAATCGTTTCGTATCTTTTATTGAAGAATGGCTGGAACCTCTTTTGAATTATGTCCTCAAAGCTGTCCTCACAGAGAGCGTCGGTTGACACTAATTCCGACTCAACACCAGCAATATTCGAGACGGCGTTCTTCCCGCTCTTAACCACATAATCCAATACGGTACGCATGTAAGCCATCTTTAGGCTGAAAGCTCGTCTAGGAGCACCTACTTCTGAAAATGGCTGTTTCATCAAACTGTCTCCTTTCTGCCCCTTTCGGCAGGCTCCCAAATACATCGTGTCTCCCTCCGACAATTCATGTGCTTTGCCTTGTCTTATCTTTTCAAGAATTAACTCATAGTCATGCTTGATGATTAGCAAGTCTTTATCGGGAATCTTCCATAGAATGGAGAAAACAAACTCAAGGTCCAACTTGTCAAGGTCGCTATTGTGCAAATAAAAAAGCAGAAGCATCAACTGACATTTCAAATAGAAATGAGAGTTCTCGAAATCCATCTCGACCCCCTCGCAATAGTTAATCATACTGCATACAAGGCGCTCTTTTATAAGGTATCTGTCTTCCTTCGATTTTTTCAATGGAGTACATTTCAACTCCATTCCAGCCTCAGAAAAATCGGATGCTGGGTTATTGTTGGTTTCAAGAAGGAAGTATATGTTCTCTACCATTTGACCCAATGCACCCTTCCCTTCATGTGGCACATAATCATCCTCCAAAAAAAATCGAAGCGTTTTGCCCAGTAGACCCTTGCTATAGTCGAAAATACTGGCAGCATCTGTCCTGTCATATTGTAAAGTTTGCCCCATGTTATTCTTTCAATAAATCAATCTAATTCCTTCTATTCTAATGCTTCGATGTACTCTATCCTAATCGTATTTTTCAATCTGCAAATATACGATTATTTATTCATAATGTGGCCATTGATTGGAAGGCAATGGTAAATAATTTTTGGCATTGCAAATGGATTTGCTGTAAGGCGGGGGATGGGCGGAAGGGATAGCGGGGGCAGAAAGTGAATGAATAAAAACATTTTAATGCAAATTTTATGCAACATTATCAAAAAAAAAGATGTATATTTGCAATTTGGAATGTGGACAGATTTGTCATGATTGCAACCACGAAAAAAAATGCTAAACCAATATTTTTCAATACAATCAATCCTCAAATCTTTTTACATTGTAGATATCGGCCTTGCATTGAAAGGTCGGAAAAAAACGTGCAATAAACAATTAAAAGATAAAAAAATGAGCTATTTATTTTCATCTGAAAGCGTATCGGAGGGGCATCCCGACAAGGTTGCGGACCAAATTAGCGACAATATGCTTGACGAGATACTGAGGCATGACCCGGAAGCGAAGGTTGCCTGCGAGACGTTGGTAACGACTGATCTTGTGGTGCTGAGCGGCGAGATAAACACACACGCCGTGGTTGACGAGAGGAAGGTGGTACGCGAGACGATTGCGAAGATTGGGTACACGAAGAGTGAGTATCAGTTTGACGCGTCGTCGTGCGGAATACTTTCGGCACTGCATGGCCAATCGAACGACATCAACCAGGGAGTGGAGCGCGAGACTGCCCAAGAGCAGGGTGCCGGCGACCAGGGCATGATGTTTGGATATGCCTGCCGCGAGACGAGTGAATTCATGCCACTGCCTGTGACGCTTGCACATATCATCATGAAGGAGCTGGCGGCTATACGCAAGGAGGGCAAGGAGATGACGTATCTGCGTCCTGACGCGAAGAGCCAGATTACGGTTGAGTATGCGGACAACGGCGTGCCTGAAAGGATTCACACTATTGTGGTTTCGACGCAGCATGATGAATTTGACGCTGACGACGACGCGATGCTTGCGCAGATCAAGCGTGACGTTGAGGCGATATTGCTGCCGAGGGTGATTGCCAAGCTGTCGGATGAGAACAAGAAACTTTTTGCGACGAAGGACTACAAGCTGTTGGTGAACCCGACCGGGAAGTTTGTGATTGGCGGCCCGCACGGCGACACCGGCCTTACCGGAAGAAAGATTATAGTGGACACCTACGGCGGACGCGGAGCCCATGGCGGCGGGGCTTTTTCGGGCAAGGACAGCTCGAAGGTTGACCGTTCGGGGGCATACGCCACGCGCCACATTGCGAAGAACCTTGTTGCTGCAGGTGTGTGCGACGAGGTGCTGGTGCAGGTGTCCTACGCGATAGGTGTGTCGGATCCCATTGGATTGTATGTGAACACTTACGGAACGGCGAAGGTGGCGATGAGCGACGGCGAGATTGCCGAGAAGGTGAGCGAGATATTCGACATGAGACCCTACGCCATTGTGGAACGTTTCGGGTTGAAGAATCCGATATTCGGCGATACGGCAGCCTACGGGCACATTGGACGCGACCCCTATGAGGCCGAGGTGCCGATGTATGACCGAGATGGCAACCTGAAGTACAAGAAGGTGCAGTTTTTCGGTTGGGAGAAATTAGATTATACAGAACAAATCAAAAAGGCTTTTTCATTATGACGAAACTCAGTGTGAACATAAACAAGGTGGCCACCATACGCAACGCGCGCGGGGGCAATTTGCCAGATGTACTTAAATTTGCGATTGACTGTGAGCGTATGGGTGCTCAGGGTATAACGGTGCATCCGAGACCTGACGAAAGACATATACGGTATGCGGATGTGAGGGACCTGAAGGGCAACATCCGGACTGAATTCAACATTGAGGGCAACCCTGTGGGGAAGTTTGTGGAGTTGGTGAAGGAGGTGAAGCCCGCACAGGTGACGCTTGTGCCTGACGCCGAGCATGTGCTTACGAGCAACGCCGGCTGGGACACGGTAAGGAACCAGGAGTTTTTGAGCCAGATTGTGAAGGAGTTTAAAGACGAGGGCATCCGTGTGTCGATATTCATAGACCCTGATGTGAGGATGATTGAGAGGGCTGCCAAGACGGGTACAGACCGTGTGGAGCTGTACACCGAAGGCTATGCCTCGCACTATATGCAGAACCGCGAAGAGGCTATCGCCCCATACGTGGAAGCCGCGGAAGCCGCCCACCGGCTGGGCCTGGGCCTGAATGCCGGGCATGACCTCAACCTGGACAACCTG
>CALEPD010000310.1 GCA_937910265.1 uncultured Bacteroidales bacterium | reverse complement strand
AAATCAGGAAAAGACAGTTCCGCGTTGCAGCGTTGCAGTGTTGCAGTTGCAAAACAGGTCACATTGTTTGTTGCAATGCGACCTGTATGTGTATCGATGCCTTTTTTAGCAGTGTGTGTCAATGGGTAGGGGAGGGCCGTTGCTCATGCTCCTTTGAAGTGTATTCCGATGTTGTGTCGGCGACCATGGGGAGCGCTGTTTCGGTGTAAGGACTGTAGCCGTGAGGCACTTTGCGGTATTGTTGAAGCAGGTTGTCGTTCAGCTCCACCGATACAGCCTGCATGGTGCGCTCGATGTGCTGTTTTTCCAGCTGGCATTCCCATATTACAATCACATGCCAACCGTTTTCGTACAGCTGTTGGTAGTTTTGTTGGTCGCGTTCGCGGTTGCGGGCAATCTTGTTGTGCCAGAATTCCCTGTTGCTTTGCGGCATCCTGAACTTTTTGCAGTTCAGGTGGCCGTGCCAGAAGCATCCGTTTACAAATATAGCGGTGCGGTAGGGGCGCATCACAATGTCGGGTTTACCGGGCACACCTTTCACATTCAGTCGGTAGCGGTAGCCGTGACTCCACAGCCAACGCCTCACCTTCAGTTCGGGTTTGGTGTTTTTGCTGCGTATGTGCGACATGCAGTTGTGCCGCTGCTCGCGGCTCATGGTGTCGCTCATTGTTCGGGCACCACCGCAAAAAACAGCAGGGGTTGGCTGGTGCTGTTGTTGAACATGCCGTGCGAATGGCCTTTGGGACAGTAGTGGCATTGACCTGCCTTCACAATCTCCTCCTCGCCGTTGTACACAAAGCGGGCTTCACCGCTGAGGATGAAAATCTGTTCGCTGCTGGTTTCGTGGGTATGGTATCCTATCGAGCAGCCCACATCGAGGCGGCTGCGCATAATCTTGTTTTGTCCGTCGTTGAACAGACGGGTCAATGTGTTGCCGTCGCCACCCTTAAATTGCGGTACAACAGCCTCTTCAATAGCGTCGAAATCGATAATCATAATGTAAATGTTGAATGTATGTTGTAGTTGCTGGTAAACTATTTTGTCCGGTAGCCTTTCAGTTCAAATTTTACCTTGTACTTGCGGTCTGGTGTAGTTGTTCTAACTTTGCTTTTATAATAGGCGTATCCATCATTATATCCATAGCCATTCAGTTCAAAGCTTTTGGTCATGCCGGGGTCAATCTCCACATTTCGGGTAAAGTCTTGGTAATCGAGCATGTTGCCTTTCATATCGTAGTAAATCATGCGTCCCGATATTTGGCTGATGGTTTTCTTGGTGTTGTTTTTGAGCGATAGTGTTGCCTCTCTGCTCACCCAGTCGTGTGTGTAGTTAACCAATGTAATGTCATTGGCCGAAATGGTTGGCTTTGCCTCCTTTTGGGTGGCTGAAGGGGTGGCTTCAGGCTCTGGTTGTGTGGCTTTGGTAGTGGATGGGGGTGTAACAGGTTCAGTTATATGTATTACCTGTACAGGCTGCTGTTGGGTGGTTTGTTTTGTGGGTTGGGTCGATTTTTTGTTTTGACGAGAGCCGTGTGTGGCTGATCTTTTGATTTTGTTCATCTCTTGGCGCAGGTCGGCCACCTCTTGTTGCAAGGCCTCCCATTCGGCTTCGGTGATGGTGAATCCCGACACGCTGTCGGCATACACCTCTTGTTTGGATGCTTCTTCCTTTGATGTGTTTTTATGTATCATTACAACAATACCAATCAGTATTGCCAACAATAACAAGACGAGGATTGCGGGAAATCTGTTTCTTTCATTTTCCATAGTTGTAAGGTTTTTATTGGCCGACAGAATGGTTGTACCCCTTGGCACACATTCTGCCCATGCCATTGGTTATGATTTGCAAATATACGAAAAAAAATCATCCTGAAGCAGTAAGCCAATAATTTTGCTCTCCCAAAGTGGTGTAATTCAAATTATGGCTTGATACAGAAGTCTTAAAATCCCGTCCTGAATTTTATGACTTCTTCAGCGGTAGTAAAAGGGGCTCTCCGTTTTTATATTTGGATTCAACGGATTATTGTATTGATAATAAAAACTCGGTAGTTGCTGAAGTTCGTCAATACTTGATTGAGTCATTTTGGGGCGGTTATATGGTCGAATGATAATCACTTCCGGTATTTCATTACCTCATCTCCCGTCTTAAAGATAGGTGCGCCCTCAACGAAGGTCTCACCTTGTTCGATTCTCTCTCTTGATATTATTGCGTTAATATTTATATCGCCCAATGTCACCTCTTCATCAAGCAGAAATAACTGCCGTTGGGGTTGGGATAGCCCGCTTTTGCCATTCTCTCTTGGTTCATTATAGCATGATGGTGTACTCGGAAGGCACGGTATTTGTTTTCGCTCTCTTTGCCGAATTCATATATGATTACGAATGGCACTTTTTTGTTCTCCAAATGTGTCCTTTTCTGGGCACCCTCTCGACCTTTGCCGATTCTCACATTGTAGATTAGTGTTCCTTTGTCATTACCAGTCAGTATCCAATTCAGTTGCTCTTGTGAGTGATAGCAACCTATAAGTATCTCTTTATCCTGATAACGCTCAAGGTAGTGGTAGGTAAGGAAATTTTCGGACTCTCTCATTGATATTGCCATTGGCTCAACCTCTGGCAACAAATCCTTCGGGTCGTCTCCCATACTGTCACATTTGGCTTCGTAGAAATAGCCCCTTATCTGTCCAAGCAGCGCTGCGTTCTCCTCCTCGAACGCTTCGCCCTTATCCAATGCCAGAGAGTAATATTTCTGCACACCGCGGTCCTCGTATGGAGTGAATATCTTACCCAACAGCTGTTGAAAATGGTCTTCGATATACGACACAGCACTTACGCCCTCTCTTGGTGTCAATACATGGAATTCGAATTTCTTTTCCACCATTGATTGAATCTCCTTGTGGAATAGCTCCCTGACTTTTTTTCGCCAGCCGGATTTCTCCTGTTCATTATTCTTTCCGTACAGAGCAACGACAAACAGAAAGTTCACGTCGTAGTGTGCCACCAGGAAAGTGTCTCTGTCAAATAGCCGATTGTCGAATTGCCGGCTTGTATAATAACTTTCCTTCTTGTTGGTCAGGTGTATGTCGCTCTTACTCTCCAACGTGTTCTGCTCGGCGGAGATGAAGAAGTTTGGTATGACGTTGTATCCCTCCGTGATTTCGTCCATGAGTTTGGGTTCTCCGTTCAACTTTTTGTCGTTGAACAGGTCCATGTTCCATTGTATCACATTTCTGGCATAAGTAAACTGTTTGTATACCGCTTCTTTTCCTAATGAGGTATTGCGTTTGTAGTACTTCGAGTCACCTATGTAGTATATCGGATTATTGTTTTTGTTGTTGGTGAGCTCATCGTATTTGTACATATGGTCCACTCGCTTGCCATCTTCCTGTTCAATCAAGCCTGCGGGTAATTGTTGGTCACCCGTCAGCAGTTCGTCGATAATGGCTTCAAAAACGACATTGAAGTTCTTCACCAAAAGGTACTCCTTCTCGTTGGTCTCCACGTCGATTTTCTTCTTGCGCTCGAAGAAAGCGTAGCAAAGTTCCCAAAGGTACAGGGCTTTGTCGGAAAAATACTTATACTTAATCTTATGTAGTCTGGTTATTCCCAGCCCGTTTTTCACATATCGTTCAAACTGCTTTCCTGTTATCAAGTCAATGTTTACATTGATGGTAACGGGGAAACCATATGTGATTTTGATATAATTGAGAATGAAAAGAATTGTATTTTTGGTATTATTGATAGGTGTTAGTACAACACTTTTATTGGCTCAAAGTCGTACTCAAGGTAGAGGACGTGTGAAAGTCAACGGAACAGTGTTGGATCAAGAAGACAAATCTCCCGTTATTCAAGCGACTGTACAGCTCTTGTCCTTGCCGGATAGCACGATGGCGGTGGGTGATGTAACTGATAACAACGGTCGTTTCAGCCTGTCTGTTCGTCCGGGTAAGTATGTTCTTAAAGTGTCATACGTTGGTTATCTTAGTTATTTGAAAGAGTATCAGTTGACTGCTTCTAAACCAACGGTG
>CALEPD010000309.1 GCA_937910265.1 uncultured Bacteroidales bacterium | reverse complement strand
TTGAAGTTTCAGAGTTCTTGGAGTCTTTCCCGTATTTGCAGGGTGGCGACCAAATTACGCTCGTTAAAATCATGAAGGCCAATGATGGTGAGTTGATTAACGGGGATGCTCTTTTCACTATGTCTCTTGACCGTATTGTGTTTGCCCCGAACGCATTCGATGACCCGAACGCTAAAATTATTGTGGATGGTGAAGGTACCATTTCGACCACGTTCCTTGATATGACCAAGACGACTAATGCCGAGTGTATTGGTTTGAATACGTCAACGGGTGGTCTTGGTTTCTCGGTTGATTATGATAATCAAGTGTACTATGCTGCACTCATTCTGAGCCGTAAGGTTAACAATACTTGGCAGCGTTCTGCTCAGTATTTGGAACAGGTTGAGTACAACGACCACACAGACAATGAAAGTGCTATTGCTTCTTATGGTGCAACATCTTCACTTGTGGAAGCAACTGAGTATCTGAACCAAGCAGATGAAAGCACACCTGCAAGTGGTATTCGCGGTGCTTATATGAGTGTTACCACGAAGAAAGCAGGTGCAGACCCAAGCTCCGAAGAGGTACCCGCTGGAGAAAGTAGCGGTGCGACAATGGAAGGTGCATCGGGTACCATGGTAAATATCAGTGCACAGGCTTACGCGCCTACAGGTATGCGTCTTGTCACCGTAGAGATTGACCGTCCAGATGGTTCATACGCTGCGCATGGTGCTCGTTCAGTGAACTATGATGTAGCTATCACTGCCGCAACAGCAGGTGTTTGGAAGGTAACTGCATTGTACAGTGACGGAACACGTGCCGAGTTCGACGTTACTCTCGCTGTGCAGAGTTGACTGCCCGTATCGGTCGGTGTTGAACAGGTCAATGTGATGACTGATGAGCACATACTCGAACAGTTATACGCTCCTGTTGTCACGTTTGAGGACGATACAAAAGCGATACTCGCATTGCCGTCTAACACTCACGCTGGAATGATGCCTATTGTTTCAAACGTAATCGACCCCGATTTCTTCACTGTGTCTATCAACGTCCCAGAGTTGGAAGGTTTGAACTGTGAGGGTATCAGTGGCATGGTTGAACAGGGTGCTGGTGGTGATGCGATATTGACCCAAGCAATTGAGCAAGATGCAGGAAACACATATCCTATCGTGATTGCTAATGTTGTTGTGAACAGGTGTAGCGATTATAGTGGATATTCTGCATACCTTCTTGCATTCAAGATTGGTGACAGGCAGTGTATTTCCTCTCAGTTTGAATCGAACGACCTCCATGAGACAAACGACTGGACGACCGTGTTCGAATAGGCACCCACCGCATAAGTACAGTGTGTATCATTAGTTAGGAAATTCTTTGCACAGCCCCGACGAAAGGGTGGGGCATAACGAAAGAAGGGCGCTGATCAGCTCGGCGCCCTTCTTTAATAGTGTACACTTTTTATGATGTTAGATGTTTTTATCATTTGTCTGTGGTGTCTTGGTTGGCTGTTGGCGATCATACTGTACTTCTATGCAATTAGCAAGAAGTGAACACTTTACATTGTCGTCCAACATTCCAAGTCTGAGGTATGCTTGTGCATTAAGTTTCAGTTCATACACAAGGTCGATGACCTGCAGCGGGCTAAGTTCGATTTTGATAGTCATAATCTTCTGTTGTTTGGATTTGTTGTTTTACTCGGTCTATCTCTCTGTCTAAATCGCCCTCCAGCGCCCTACAGTACCGTAGGCATGCAGGGTCGCGTTTAGCGAAATACTCAGCCTGTGCGCCCCTAACGCGCACTACCAGCCAAAAGAATTCTCTTGCGTTCATGCTATTGTTTTTTATAGAGTGTTAGTGTATAGAACTTTGAGTTTTTACCGTCTGTTAATTCATTGAATACTACTTCGTCTTTGTCGTTAGCATACCGGCGAAGAGATTCTTCAAGAGGTTCTCTGTCGTTGATTTCATAAAAGTAAACATTCATCTGCATACCCAAGTGACGTGAGTTGAACATCGCTTCACATAGGTAACCGCGAGTTGCGAAATATACAGCTGCTTGGCTGATGCAGTTTGCATCATCGGTGTATGATTTAGATGGTATGATCATAGTGTAACCCTTTCTACTTGTAGTCGTTTGTGAGTGTCGTATATCTTTTGATAGAGTTCTCGGTATTGCTGTTGTTTTTCGAGAATGTTTTCGCCACGTAGGTAGATTGGCGAAATCGCTTCTCTCTTACCGGTTGTGTCGTTGTATGCCGTGATACGGTACTTTGCTTTCGGTCCTACATGTTCCAGATACTCTCTGATGGCTGTTTCGATGAATCGGGTGAATGGTAGCCCCTCTTCTTTCGAAAGTTCCTGGAGCTGTAGGATATAGCTCTGTTCGATTTTTATATGGAGGTCTTGTTTCATTGCTCTTCATTTTTTTGTTTCAGATATTCTTCGTAAGAGATTGCGTTCGCTTCATTGTCGCGTATCTGCTGCTCTAGTGCTGCTTGATGCTGCTCACGCTCTCGTTTGAGTGCTTCCTCCCGTGACGATGGTTTCTTCGCTCTGGGGGTGATTGTCTGATCTGATATGTACTTTCTGACAAGCCATACACCATTTCTCTGAGTGATGAGTCTGTATCGCTCCAGAATCTTGATAGCGTGTCGGATAGCTGAGACTGTCATATTGAGTTCGTATGACAATCCTCTGATGCTCCTTTTGTAGCTATCTCGGTTATGATCATAGTAACCAGCTCGAAGACAAAGATGTGTGTACAGGAGAACAGCATTGTGATTCCTGTACAGATCTTCGATGACTGATACGTCGATGATTGTTGTGTATCTCATTTAGTGTACACTTATTACATCACTTATTGTCAGCTTCCTTCTCCAGCTCTTTCGATAGTCCGGCAAACAGTCGGTAGGTCGTTTCCCAAGTGATCGCCCGTGCTGCTTCTGCTTTCATCATTGTCCAGCGAGATACTCCCAGAATGGCGCCAGCTTCTTTCTGAGTGAGTCCGTTACGCAGTCGCCATGTCTTTAGAGCGATGGCGAACTGTTCCCTGTCGCATTCCATCGCTACTCCTTTAATCTGTTGCATTCTTACTGTGATTGGTTTCATACTGTTTATCTCCATTGTTTTGAGGGTTAATAAAACGGCGAGCAGATCTGCTCACGCAAATTGTCGCTGCAAATCTACACATTTCCACCGACAGCCCCAAAACTTCATTCCACTTTTAACTACTTTTAACTCCCTGCATTGCTGGCGGGGGGTCGGTAGATAGGTGTGGTTGCTTGAGTGGGCAAGGCGCAGAAGGAACGGCGCAGGGCGGAAGCAAGGTGCGAGTGGGTTGTGTGCGTCACGGGTCTGTGTCATGCGCGTACACGTAAAAAAATTTTATTTTTATTATTCTTATTTGTATAGGTGTGTCGCGATGCGTGTCGCGATGCGTGTCGCGATGCGTGTCGTTATCTGTGTCGTTGATAGGTCTGCAATGCCGATTGCTACAGGGCTTCCGCTGTGTCGCTGGCTGTGTCGCTGGGTGTGCCGTTGGATGTGTCGGTACGTGTGCCGTTGACAGGAGCGCGAATAGCTGCTGCTCTGTGCGCGTCCACAATGGCCGTTCGGGGCGCGTGGGCTGGTCGGTACGGGCGCGTCTGCTGGGAGGTTCGGGCGGTGTCGGCAGCGTCCTCGGTTGCGACCTCTCGCGACTCGGCAGGGGGCAGGGGCGGTTCGGCTGGGCTTCGGAGCGGCTGTGGCGGGCGCAGGCGGGCGATTGCCGCGAGGGGCGAAGGCCGGCGGGCGCGTCCTGCTGGCGGGGGCGGGGGTTCCGCTACGCGCGTCGGCTGCGGGCGGGCGCGTCTGGTGTCCCGTCGTCGTGGCCGTGCGTCCAGTCGGCGCGTGCTCGGTGCGGACGTTCGGCGGGGTTCCGCGTCGTTTCCGCAAGCGCCCCGCTTTTCCTTTAGTCGTCCTTTTTTCTCGGTAGGTGCGTATCGCTATCGGTCGTTTCCTTTTTTTTGGTGGGCGGGGCGCTTGCGGCCCCGTCGCGACATCCCCGCCGCCCGTCCGCCCCTGTGCGCGTCGCCGCCTGGCCGCCCGTCCCCGCCGCCGTGCCCCCAGCCGCGCCCGTCCTCGCAGCAGCCCCCGCCCCTATCGCAAAGGCCGCACACACCGACACATCCGCCCCCTGCCCCCTTGCGGGAATGTTAAAAATACATAAAATATCGTATCGTCGTATCGTCGTATCGTCGTATCGTCGTATATTTGTCGTGTCTTTTCATACTAACATTAACTTTTTTTATCATTATGGCAAAAGGTAACTTATTCCTCGGACAGGCTCGCGGCAAGGTTGGTTCAGTCGTGTTTGCCCGTGCGTTTGGTCAGCAGATTACACGCACACGTCCCACTTCGGTAGCCAACCCGAAGACAATCGGTCAGAATACCCAGCGTGCAATCCTCGCGACAATCGCGAAGTCTGCCGCCGCAATGACCTCGTTAGTTGACCATGCGTTTGCGGGTGTCACGTATGGTGCAGAGTCAGTTCGTCATTTCCGCAAGTTGAACATGGGCATCTTGCGTAACACGTTCCTCGGTGGTTCTACCAATATGAATTTGAGTGCGAAGGGTGCAAACGCTGTACCCAATGCGCTGAAGATTTCAGAGGGTAATCTCCCCGCGTTCAGTAGTGCATATCAGACTAACACGGTTGCGTTCTATCAAGCAGGCGCATTGGATGACATCGCAGAGGTGACAGTTGAACAATTCCGTGCCGCATATCCTTACATACAGGGTGGCGACCAGCTTACACTCGTTAAACTCGTTTTGACAAGTGGCAGTTTACAAAATGGTGATGCAAAATTCGCATTCATGTACGACCGTATTGTTTTCGCTCCAAACGCTTTCAATGACCCCAATAGTCTCATTATTGGCGGTGACGCGCATTTCGTACAGTCAAAACTCGACCTTACAAAAACTACCAATCCGGATATGCTTACGATTGATGCAATCGGTGGTCGTACTATGCT
>CALEPD010000308.1 GCA_937910265.1 uncultured Bacteroidales bacterium | reverse complement strand
GTATTCCTTCGACACCAACGTGTTCGCCATGGGCGGCGGATTTGGCGGATGCAGCATCAACCTTGTAAAAGAGAGGCTGTACGACGACTTTGTGGAAGGTGTACAGAAGGATTACGAAAAGCGTTTCGGAGTGAAATGCAGGGTGATACCGGTGGTGATTGGCGATGGTGCACGGAAAGTGGAATAGAGATGCCATCGGAAATTGCAGCCCCGACTTGGCGTGCAAGGGGAAAAGAATGTGAAAATGAGGGAAAAAGCATGCAAAAAAGCGACGGCGCAATGGTAGAGAAAGCTATTAAGGGATACAAACATATGATTTTATAGATATAATTACCAGGCAATTGCGACAAAAGCGAGCGAAACATTTTGTGCTGTTGGAAAAATTGACTAACTTTGTATCCCGTATTTTCAGAGTAACAGATATTGATGAAAAACGGTTTTGACAACGACAAGTATCTAAGGATACAATCCGAACACATTAAAGAACGTATCAACAAGTTCGGAAACAAACTCTACCTGGAATTTGGTGGAAAATTATTTGACGACTATCACGCCAGCCGCGTGTTGCCGGGATTTGAGCCCGACAGCAAACTCAAGATGCTGACACAACTGAAGGATGACGCGGAGATTGTGATAGTTATAAGCGCTTTCGATATTGAGAAAAACAAGATCAGAGGAGACTTGGGCATTACCTATGACGTGGATGTGCTGAGGCTCCGCGACGCATTTATACAACGTGGTTTCCTTGTCAACTCGGTAGTGATTACCCATTACAACGGACAGTCGAGTGCCATGGCTTACCGCGAACGCCTTGAACGCTTGAATATCAACGTATACTACCATTACATAATTGAAGGATATCCGACCAATGTTGAACTGATTGCATCGGAAGATGGATTTGGGAAGAATGACTATGTTGAGACCAGCCGCCCATTGGTGATTATCACCGCGCCGGGCCCCGGAAGCGGAAAGATGGCAGTATGCCTCAGCCAGCTGTATCAGGAAAACCGTCGTGGAATCAAGGCTGGATATTCAAAATTCGAGACTTTCCCGATATGGAGCATTCCGCTGAAACACCCCGTAAACATTGCCTACGAAGCAGCCACTTCGGACCTGAACGATGTGAACATGATCGACCCGTTCCATTTGGAGGCATACGGCAAGACGGCTGTGAACTACAACCGCGACATTGAGATTTTCCCTGTGCTGAACGCTCTGTTTGAAGGCATCTACGGCGAAAACCCCTACAAGTCGCCAACCGATATGGGTGTAAACATGGCCGGCTTCTGCATCTGCGACGACGAGGTGTGCTGCAACGCATCGAAAGACGAAATTATCCGCCGCTACTACACTGCCCTTTGCGAATACGCCAACGGCAAGTCGTCAACCACCGAGATAAACAAAATCGCGCTGCTGATGAAACAGGCCAGGATTTCGACCGAAAACAGGAAATGCACCGTGGCCGCAAAGGACAGAAGGGACAGAGAGGGTGTGCATGCAGCGGCAATGGAGATGCCCGACGGCACAATCATCACATCGAAAACCGGCGACCTACTGGGGCCATGTGCGGCACTGTTGCTCAATGTATTGAAGTACCTTGCAGGCATAGACCACAGCGTGAAACTGATTTCACAAAAGATGATTGAACCGATTCAGCATACCAAAGTTTCGATGTTGCACGGAAACAACCCCCGCCTGCATACAGATGAGGTTCTGGTGACCCTTTCGATTTTGAGTTTGCAAGACGAAAACTGCCGCAAGGCTTTGGATTGCCTTCCTTTGCTGGACGGCTGCCAAGCTCATACGACGGTGATGACCAGTGAGGTGGATAAGAAGATATTCAAGAAGCTGGGCGTAGGACTGACCAGCGAACCGATACGCAAGGGATGACCACCCTCCTCCCCTTACACCATAAAAGAGCCTCAAAAATGAGGCTCTTTTTTATCTGCTGACGGTGACCAGCTCGCGTTCGGTCGTGGACTCGTCTTTTTTCGTAATACTGTTTTTTATTCAGCGGAGCTCTAAGCCGCTCCCGTTTGGTCAGACAGGCCGATTTTCGCCAGGTCGGCCGTTGTAGTACTGCGCCGCTTTCGAGAGGATAGCCACCGGCATCAGCCGCACAGAGCGCGACGTGAGCCACTATGCCGAGCGGCTGAATGTATCGACCAAGTACCTTTCCTCCACCGTTAAGCGCGTCACCGGTCACAGCGCCAGCAGCTTCATCAACCATGCCACCGTACCCATCGCGAAGCAAAACTGAAAAGTGGGTAGTGGTTAGCATTTGTGTTCATGTGCTACACACTATACACTATCAACTCATTTAGAATTTCCATCCGAGGCCTAGGGTAAGTTTCAGAGGACGAACCCACATATCACAATTATGGTCGAAGGCCAGAAGGTCGGTTAGAGCCATCTGGGCTGTGGCGTCAACAAAGAGACCACAGGGCATTTCATAGCCTGCCATAAGTCCAAAACCGGAATGGCTGTCGGTCATGGCGAGAGTTTCCTGCCCCGTGGTTGCATCCACATCGATGACATGATGGTAGGGATTAAATGCACCATCGGCAGTACTGAGCCGCCCCCATGTTACAAACTCTGTGTAGGATCCTGCACTCACGAATACCCATCCAATGCGAGAGTTGCCGAAACGCCAACTGGCATAGACAGGAATCTCAACACTGGCAGAAACGAGCGGACATCCGGCACCGTTGATTGTCAATGTGCTGCGCTGAAAGTCATAAAACGTGCTGAAGCGGATGAAGAATCGCCGTCCGATATTGAAGTCAAGGAACATGCCACCTGTCGGAATGGATACTTTGGGTCTTTACCATATCATCAAGACCGCTGAGGTGGCCAAGGTGGTGGGGAGTTCAGATACGGTCATCATCGTAAAGAAGGGCCACAACTTTAGAGCAGGCGACAACGTCTTTGCGGCGGCGGGCGGCAAATGCTACGCCATCGAGAGCATTGCCACCAATGAGACTGACCCCGAACTGGAAGACATTACTGTGGGCACGACACTCGGCGTGGCCATCTCGGTAGGTGGAGTAATCTACCAAGGTGGAGAAACGGGTGCCACCAAGGCAGCCTTCAAGTATGAGCCCAAGGCCCTGGTGGGCGAGCGATGGCGACGAAGAGAGTAGGCAGTTACATAGAGATGCCCGAGAGGAGGTTTGTGGGCGATGCGCCCGAGGTAAGGAAAGCTGTAGAGGAAGTGATGGCCGAAGAGCTGGAGGAGTGGCTGACCAAAGAGATAGAGAACGGAGGATAGGTAAAGAAAAAGAGGATTTTTTTACTTGACAAGAAAAAAAAACAGGTCAAAAACATAGTAAAATAGGCACTTTTGAAGAGTGCCTATTATTTTTTTTTTGGTGGAATGAAAATAAAGTTGTAGTTTTGCAAGCAGAAAATAAGAAAGTCCTAAAGCCGGACCGTCGTTCGGAGGCGGTATCCCGTTTTAGGGCTTTCTTATTTTTTTTATTCTAACTTGATGTCGTAAAAGTATAAATCCCCGCGAAATTCTTTTCTGTAGGTGAACATAATTTCTCTTCCTTTAAATTCTTTAACAGGTCCGTTATAGCGGACTTTTTGTTTATAAACGCGCTCTATTTTGTCGGGGTCGTGTTCTGGTTCGACGCGATAGATTTTGCCGCCAGACTCTATGTAAGATTCAATGTTGTTGAGAATATCAACCTTAACATCGAAGAGGTCTCCACCAGAAAGGTTATGAGTGAAAGACTCTTTGCAAAACTTGGCCGTCAGACCTTCGAAGGCTTTGTCTTTTACCTCGTATTTGCCTATTATATTGGTACGCCCCCAATCAAGAATATCCTTGCGAGCCTTGCGGTAGTTGTTTCGTTTGTCGATACATCCGTATATTGTGCGACATGCTTGGCACATTGGGTTTTTGGGGTTATAGGCCAGCATGTTCTTTTGGCAGTCGTTGCATCCGAGTTGAGATGGTTTTGGCAGGTAGGGGTGACGTGGAGGGAAAATCTTGTGTTCGATGCCCGGGTTGAAGCGGAAGATGGCGAGTTTGTTCTGCCCCTTCTTGTTGATGGCAGTAGTAGCCTTTTCGCCCTGTTGTATCGCCCACTGAGAGTCGGACACCGGGTATTTAGACTTGCGCACCTGGACGACGGTGCAGCGGCAGTTCCAGCCGTTGGGCGGGAAAAACTTTTTCCAGAACGGGTCGTTGACCGGGAGTGTCACATTGTGGAGCATGGCGTGCGATTCGCGGACCCGTTCGTCGGGAGAAATAGTGTTGACCCTTTTAGGCGAAATAAAAATGACCCCTGCAAAGCATACGTTTTTCAGGGGCTTTTTTGTAGTTTTGCGTTACCTACCCTGGCCAGTGGTTAACAACCAAAAACTTTGAAATCAATGGCAAAATTAAAGAATTTATTGCGATGTTACGCAATGGGAATGGGAATAAAAAGCATATCGAGTGCTTTTCACCTGTCCCGCAACACTGTGCGCAAATATGTGCGCAAGTATCAGGAGAGCGGACTGACCAGCGAACCGATACGCAAGGGATGACAATGAATGGATTATTTCTACAGAACCGCTACCCAAAAGGGTGGCGGTTTTTGCTTTGGGACTGAGGCAAAAAATCGGAAGCAGGACTATGTGGCAGCGTAAGAAAGAATGGTTAGACGCATCAATGTGGACTATATGCGCAATCTTATGTATCAGCAATTTAACCAGATGGCAGAACATTTGTTTGCGATGAGAAAAGAGCAATAAATGTCTTAAAATTATGACTCAATATGTACAATTATTGTTTGCATCGGTTGAAATGACACTTTTCGCCGCAGGCCGATTTAAATATGTTTAATGTGGGTTCTATAAATGGCACGAAAGCAGTTTATATAACCCAAATTAAGAAGAATTGACTTTGAAAAGTAATGCAAAAACAATATATTTGCATTGAATAGGCACATAGTCCAAAATTACACAAACCATTGTATATCAACAAAAAACATATTATATTCATCAAATTGTATTATGAAGAAACTAATTTTCACCACCATTGTGCTTTGTTCAATGATGGTTTCAGGATGCTCGAAATTAGGAGTCCACTATTTCACAGCCGCTACCGAAACGGGAATTGTGTATGAGTATGAGGTGATTGTTCCTCTCATGAACTATGTCCGCATACGCCCCCTTGCGACGCCCAGCCAATTGACCGGCAATGTAACAATACCCACAACGGTACAATATGAGGATACGTATTATATTGTCAGCCAGATTGGTTCGCATGCATTTGAGAATTATTCAGGAATCACGCAAATAACGCTTCCTTCCACGGTCACGACAATCGAGGATAATGCTTTCCGCAACTGCACCGGACTGAGCGAGATAAACACGCCCCGACCACTTTCAACCATCGGGAATTATGCATTCGCCAACTGCTCATCGCTTCGCGAATTCAACTTTATAGCATCTATCTCCACTCTCGGAGAAGGGTGCTTTGAGAACTGTTCGTCACTATCAGACATTACGTTGCCCACCTCGCTGAACAATATTCCAAACAGAGCATTCTACGGATGCAGATCGATCAGGAGCATCTATATCGACAGAACTGTGCTTTTGATTGGTGCTGAAGCATTTGCCGAATGTACCGGTGTTGCTGAAATGACCTGTATGGCAGGAATGCCGCCAACGGCCTTCGACAACAGTTTTAACGGTATCTACAGCAATATCCCCATCACGGTGCCTATGGGTGGCCTCGA
The DNA here is from genome assembly GCA_937910265.1 of uncultured Bacteroidales bacterium. GTDB lineage: Bacteria > Bacteroidota > Bacteroidia > Bacteroidales > P3 > Colimorpha. Next base: position 720 of record CALEPD010000308.1, on the reverse strand, counting down.
TTTCTATCTTACTGCAACAGGGTGGTGCAATTTCACCAACTATAGCGGTGTGTATAAATAAGGGCTCGCAAAAAGTATTACAATCCGCAAAAGGCTGTTATCTATCGGCGACTTCCGCCGGCTATCCTCTGCCCTGCCGCCGAGGTATAATTCCTTTTTCTTCCCTCCCCTCCGTTCTTTCTTCGGACGGCACATGCGTCAGATCAGGAGAAAGTCAAAAAACAACATCAAAATAGACATTGATTTCTATTTAATCCACTCACCAGCAAGGCGGTGGAACGCTTGCTGGCGAATGGATGATTCACGAAATCATCGGGATACGGGAACCTGAATGATCGAAATCCATTTCTCGGGGTCATTCTGATTCCAGATACCGTCGATGTAGGCTGCGCGGGGCTGCCCAACGACGACATAGGATTGCTGCTCAATGTAGCGGAAAATCTCGGTGAAGGATTCATGAAACCGGTCATATGGGCCAATGTGGGCCATGCAAAGTGCGGTCGGAACTTCGGGGAGCCGCTTGAACTGGATAACGGGGCTGTCGGTGCCCATCTCCTCAACGTGCTCGCAGTACTCGATGTCGATGTCGGTGGGGGTGTACTCCTCGTTGTGCTCAACAGTGAAGCAGTATCCGGGCTCGGGACAACGGCATCCGAGCCTGTGCATCTCGGGTCCTATAACGTTAACACACAATTCGCCAAGGGACTGATAATTCTTAAT
>CALEPD010000307.1 GCA_937910265.1 uncultured Bacteroidales bacterium | reverse complement strand
AGTAAGCTCTCCCTCTTCCACTGTCAAATCCAAACCTTGCAGAGCCAAAACCTCTGTTTCCTTTGTTTTATAAATCTTTACCAGGCCCTCTGCCTGAATCATGTTTTCTGCCATAAATAAATCCTTTCTAGATTTTTATGCTTAAGCTTATAATAACTTAAAATAAATATAAAATCAAGTGTTTTTTAACATTTTTTAAAAATTGAACGTTCATTCAAATTTTTCTCTATATTGAACGTTCATTCAAAAAAAAGTGTTATTTTTGCATCTTTAAGACACTGTTATTTCTTTTTGTTATGAATATTCATATTGTTCAACATAATATAGTTAGCCTCAATCCCGAGGAAAACCTCAAGTGGATTCTCGAAGAATTGGAAACTCCTGCCTCCAAAGAGGCTTTGCTCACAGTTTTCCCTGCCTGCACACTGGGTGGTTACCCCCTTTATGGTGCGGTGGCCTACACCGATTTGCAAAAGCGGGCGCAGGCAGTCTTGCAGGAACTGGTTTCTCATTCCGAGCATAGGGCTTTCCTTATCGGCATGCCGCTCCAGATTCAAGATAAGGGCCTGTGTAATGCTCTCGTCTTCGTACAGAACAATGCCATAAGGGGCATCATAACCAAAAAGTATCTGGCCCCCGACGAACAAAAGTATTTTGTGCGCGGTGAGGGCGTTCAGGTTATCCAGTACCAGGACCAACAGCTTGCCATTGGATTCTATGAGGATTTGAAGGAACTTACCAAAGGCAACCACGACGACCTCGATATGGTCATCTGTTGTGGCTGCAATGTGTTCGATTACAACAAACCCTACCGCATCCGTTATCGTATGCGTAAAATTGTCGAGAACCTCAACGTCGCTGTTGTTTTCGCCAACCGAATCGGTGGAGAAGGTCAATTCCTTTATGCCGGAGGCTCAATGGCTTTCAATGCCGCCGGCAATGTGTTGTGCCAATTCCCCTACTTCGAACAGCATGCACAAACCATCGACTCGCAGTTGCTCGAAACCTGTGTCGACGAGAAGCCCGAGGCGGTCGAACTGGTGTACAAGGCCCTTGTGATGGGTATCCGTGAGTATTTCCACAAAAATGGTCAAACACGTGCCGTATTGGGTCTCTCTGGCGGTATCGATTCAGCATTGGTGGCTGTTTTGGCTGCCGATGCCCTTGGCGCAGCCAACGTGCATGGTTTGTTGATGCCGTCACAGTTCAGCTCCGACCATTCTGTCCAGGATGCTGTCGATTTGGCCAACAATTTGGGCATGTCCTACGATATTGTCCCCATTCAGCCGATGTTCGATACCCTCCGCAAAACCATGGAACCGGTGTTTGGTGGTAGGGAAGAGGATGTTACCGAAGAAAACATGCAAGCTCGTATACGCGGTGCTATCGTAATGTCATACTCCAATAAGTTCGGAGCCCTCGCGTTGAATACAACCAACAAGAGCGAGGCGGCTATGGGATATGGCACGCTTTATGGCGACAGTTGCGGTGCACTTGCCGTTATTGCCGACTTATATAAGACAGAGGTGTATCAAGTTTGCGAATGGATCAACCGTTTTGGTATCCGCATTCCTCAAAACTCTATCGACAAGGCTCCTTCGGCTGAATTGCGTCCCAACCAAAAGGATTCCGATTCTTTGCCCGACTATTCTGTCCTCGACGCCATACTCAATCTCCATATCGAAGAGGAACTCTGCCTTGCGGAGATAGTGGAGGAAGGCTACGATGAGGAACTGGTCGCCACGGTACTACGAAAGGTGCGTATAAATGAATGGAAACGCCTGCAGTTTGCCCCATTGCTCAAGGTTTCTCCCATGAGCTTCGGTCTCGACCGCCGTTTTCCCATAAGCTAAGTCATGGCTTCTGCAAACTTCCTTCCTAACGAGCCTGCCATGCAGGCTGAATATTTTGTCAATAATACCGATGTTTCTGTCTTTCTGACGGGTAAGGCTGGTACAGGCAAAACCACCTTTTTGCGTCAGTTGGTCAAATCCACATTCAAACGCCATGTGGTGCTTGCCCCTACAGGCGTGGCTGCAATCAATGCCGAAGGTGTTACAATACATTCCTTTTTTCTGCTCCCGTTCGACCCCTATCTTCCCGATGTGCCCGAATTGCTCACAGAATATCAAATGCCCGAAAATAAGCGTTCGCTCAAGAAGAGTAGGGTGGATATCATCCGTTCGCTCGACCTTATTATCATCGATGAGATTTCAATGGTGCGAGCCGATTTGCTCGATGCCGTCGATGCTGTGTTGCGTCGCTATCGCCGCAGTAGCTTGCCATTTGGCGGTGTGCAGCTGCTTATGATAGGCGATGTGCACCAATTGGCACCAGTTGTCACCGATGCCGAACGCCCGTATATCGAGCGGGTTTATCCTTCTCCTTTCTTCTTTTATAGCAAGGCGTTGCAGCGGATGCGCTATGTCACCATTCAGTTTTCAAAAGTATTCCGTCAGCAAGACGAGCAGTTTCTCCACATTCTCAACAGCATACGCGAAAACAAATACTCCAGCGAGTTGCTTCGCCAATTAAACCAGCGTTACAACCCATCAGTCGATAGTGCGGCTGGCGATGCCATACGCCTCACCACACACAACCATCAGTCCGATACTATCAATGCCAAGCGTTTGCGTGAGCTTGTCTCAAAGCAATATGCTTTCGATGCCGAAATTATTGGCGATTTCCCCGAGTCGATGTATCCGGCCGAACGCACATTGTGTCTCAAAGAAGGCGCCCGGGTCATGTTTGTGAAAAACGATATTTCACTTGACCGAAATTACTACAACGGGAAGTTGGCCACAGTGTCCCGCATCGATGGCGATGACCAGATTACTGTTGTCGACGACGATGGTGCTGAAATCGAGGTGCATCCGGCTACATGGGAAAATATAAAATATGAGTTGGATTCGGCCGAGGGCCAGATTACTCAAGTAGTGGCCGGAACTTTCGAGCAGATTCCGTTGCGTCTTGCCTGGGCCGTGACTATCCATAAGGCACAGGGACTGACCTTCGACAAGGTGATTGTCGATGCGGCTGCCGCGTTTGCCTACGGACAGGTCTATGTTGCTCTCAGCCGTTGCCGTACATTGCAGGGACTCTATCTGACATCTCCCATTTCCGAAAACTGCCTGCGACACGATGCTCATGTTGATTCGTTCGATACTGCGCTTGCGACGCAATCCGATCTCCATCAGCATTTGGAAGTCTCCCGACGTGATTATTTCCTCAAATTGTATATCGAGGTGTTCTCATTTGGGCAGTTGCGCGACCTTTTTGCTAAAATAGTGCTCTTTTTCAATGCCTATGCACTGAAAAAGTTCCCCGAAACAACCCATGCGATTACGATGCTGAACAATCAGATGGAGGTCGATATATATAAAGTGGGCGAACGTTTTAAGGTCCAGATAATGCAGCTGGCCTCATCTTCCGACGATCCCGTCTCCGATCCCAAGTTGGCAGCGCGATCAAAGGATGCGTCAGGCTATTTCCTCATCCATCTCGAGAAAATAGACAAGCCTTTGCGCAAGTCGTTGGGCATTGAATTGCAGAATAAGGAACATGATGCTTCTTTGAAAAAGTTGGTTGAGGCATACGACGAGTTTTATAGGATCAAACATCAGGTAATGCTGTGTTTGTCCCAAAATCCTTTTACAATTGAACGCTATCTTCGCGAAAAGAATTTGGCGGCCATTGAACCTCCGCGACCCAAACGCACGCGTTCCAAAAAGAAACTCTTTGATTAGTGTTTGGTCAATACTGGACTCTCTGACCGAAATCTCTTGTATGTTGGATGTAATCTTGTGTATTTGGTGCGGATTGGTTGAATGAAAAACGACTTCCGCCTCTTTGAAACGGCGGAAGTCGTTGGCACTTTGTTGGACTTTTTTATTTTAAGGTTACGTTGTCTTGTTGATTTTCAATTTGCCAATTGCTGTAGTTGGGATTCTTTTTCACTGCAGCAGCTACCGATCCAGTTAATCGGTTGCTGTAAGTCAGGAATTTTGTCAGTTTTGTGAGGTTCGAGAACGTACTGGGTATCGGTGTGCTTCTTTTTATTGAGGTAGGTTTGGCCTCTTGTATGGTCGTCAATATCGGGGTCTTTTTGCTAATGCGTCTGATGGGGAGTGGTGTGTATGTTCCGTTCTTAAGATTGTTCACATGAATGCAGAGGGTGGTGAGGTCGGTAAGGCTTCCTATTTCCGAAGGTATCGGACCTTCGAGGTAGTTGTGGTCAAGTTGAAGGGTTTTGAGTTTTTTGAGTTTGCCTATTTTGGTGCTGATATCACCTCTCAATATGTTGAAATGAAGTCCTAAGTATTCTAGATTTTTCAAATCGTATATCGCCGAAGGTATTGTTCCTTGTATGAAGTTGTAACTTAAATTCAGTGAGGTTAGATGGCTGAGTTTGTTTATTTCTTTGGAAATGTATCCATTGTCTTCGAGCTTGCCACAATATATATTGTTGTGCCCGAGATCGATTTCGGTGACATGGCCTAATACGATATGTTTGTTGCTGAAAGTTAATATATGTTCGGGCTGAACCTTGATGCCGTACCAATTGTCTACGGGTTCATTCGGGTCTTTCCAGTGTTTATTATTTGTCCACTTTGCACCGTTGGCACAGTCGTAAACATCACAAAGGGCATCGTACTCTTTTATGTGTTCGTCAAACGGAATATGGCTGAATGCAACGACGGATTTGAGACTTTCCAACAATGACTTGTTTTTTTAAATGGACGGCTCAAATTTGTCTTTGATTACGATTACTGATTTTAAAAGGCGGGTTTCAACAACTATTTCTTTCTGTTTGAGAATGGTTGTTATTTCATTTTGGGTTTTGTGGATGGTGTATTCCATTATGATTATTGTTTTGTTGTTTGAAAAAAGATTGTCGCTTGCTAAAATACTAAAAAAATGTTAAATTCTGCAAATTATTTGAGCAATCGAATTTTTGGACAAATTGTAGGTGCGGTTTTGAATTGGTTGTTGGGTTACATAAGGGTTTGTCGGAAATGTACTTGTGTGTGATATGAGCGGTAATGTGCTATGGGTTGTTTGACGAAAGTGTCTATCCGTGCTTTGGTAATGGAGGGTTTTTGAATAAAAGCAAAGCGGACAGATTTTTGGTATCTGTCCGCTCTTGCGAAAGTGGTTTGGAGTCTTGTTTTAGATCAAGCCTCTGTTTTTCAGTAAGGGGGTTACTTCTGGGGCTTTGCCACGGAAGTCGGTGTAGAGTTTCATGGGTTCTACGGTGTTGCCGCTTTCAAGTATGGTGCGGAATTTTGCAGCCAATTCGGGGTTGAAGAGGTCTCCGCTTTCCTTGAATGCTTCAAATGCGTCGGCATCGAGAATGGCGGTCCAGGTGTAGCTGTAGTATCCTGCATCGTATCCAGTGGTGAAAATGTGCTGGAAATAGGTGCTCTTGTAACGGCTGATGATTTCAGGAATAAGATCGATGCTTTCAAGGGCGTTTTTCTCAAAAGCGTTGGCATCGATGTCCTGTTTCTCGCTGATTGAGTAATACGACATATCGAGCAGTGAGGCTGCAAGCAACTCTGTGTTGGTGAATCCTTGTCCGTAGGTTTGTGCGGCTACAATTTTGCTGATGGTTGAGTCGGGAATTGTTTCACCAGTCTGGTAATGTTTTGCGTAGCTTTTCATCACTTCGGGGTGACGGCACCAGTTCTCCATGATTTGTGATGGCAACTCTACAAAGTCTCTCGATACATTGGTGCCTGCCAACGACGGATAGGTGCATTTGCTCAACAATCCGTGGAGTGCATGTCCGAATTCATGGAACAGGGTCTCGCTTTCGTCAAAAGTAAGCAATGAGGGGGTGTCGCTTGAAGGCTTGGTGAAGTTGCAGACGACTTGGATGATGGGGATGATGTTGTTGCCTTCCTGGTCTTTTTTCTGTCCGCGGAATTCGGTCATCCATGCACCGCTGCGTTTGCTTTCACGTGGGAAGAAGTCCATGTAGAGTATTCCGATAACGTTTCCGTTGTCAACCACTTCGTATGCGCGTGCTTCTTTGTTGTATGAGGGAAGCTCTTTGTTTTCACGGAATTCAATGTTGTACAATTTGTCGGCAACGTCGAAAGCACCTTGCAGTACATTGTCGAGCGAGAAGTATGGGCGAACTTCTGCGTCATTGAGGCTGTATTTCTCGGCACGGAGCTTTTCGCTGTAGTAGCGCCAGTCCCAAGGTTCGAGTTTTGCACCGGCAATGTCGGCTTCGAGCAT
>CALEPD010000306.1 GCA_937910265.1 uncultured Bacteroidales bacterium | reverse complement strand
TCATCCGATATGACGATTTCACACTCCCACTTCCGGCTGTTTATAAAATCGATAATCTGCTCTCCAAAGTGGTGTATGTTTACCACGATGCGACTTACTCCCAGTTGCACCATCCTCTCGATTGCCATCTGTAATAAGGGCTTTCCCTCAATTTCAACGAGTGCTTTGGGTCGGTGGTCGGTTAAGGGACGTAAACGTGTTCCAAGACCGGCGGCAAGTATAAATGATTCCATGGTTGTGCATGTTTGTTTCTGCAAAGTTACATTTTTTTTTATTAATCAACAAAATTGTGTAACTTTGCGAATTGTATATTGTATTAGGTGTTTGTACCTTCTTATTGTAAAAGGTATTGACACTTAGTATTTTGTAATATAATTATATTAAAGAATCTATAATTGTTGAAATGAGGCAACGTTCTTTTTTACTATCGCTTACCTTAGTAATCCTACTGTTTTCCTCGTGTGAGTCAGTGCACGAAATAGCTTACGTATATGACGCTAAACGCGAAGTCCAAACACCTCTGAAAGGCGATTTCTTCACGGGTATACAGCCTAACGATTTGTTGGGAATATATGTCGAGAGTGAAACTCCTTCAGCCGTGGTGCAGTTCAATCAGGAAACCAACAAAATTGCTATTGTCGAAGGTAAGGTGATTAATCCCGGAAGTAATGCAGTCACAGGCTATTTGGTCAACCAAAGTGGTGATATTATTTTCCCCGTATTGGGAAAACTCCATGTTTTGGGTCTCACTCACGACGAACTGGGTAAAATGATTGAACGTCGCCTGATTGAAGAGGGACATTTGAAAGACCCGGTGGTTTCCATTAAATTGATGAATTTTAAGGTCAGTGTTTTGGGTGAAGTTGCAAAACCCGGGCAAATCATTGTCAGTGGAGAACGTGTTACCATTTTTGAGGCTTTGAGTATGGTCGGCGATATCAATATTCAGGGCCAACGTCATAACGTTACCGTCATCCGTGAGGAAAACGGCATGCGAACCATCGGTACCATCGACTTGACTTCCGAGTCGGCTTTCAACTCACCCTACTATTATCTCCATCAAAATGACGTCATTTATGTCGAACCCAATATACGCAAGAAGAAGGCTGCCGAACGCGACCCGATTGTGTTGAGTTACATATCGAGCGCAGTTTCAATCATCTCAGTATGCGCATCGGTGTTCTATTATTACATTCTTTCTAAAAACCTCTCGAAATAAGCTTAATCATTATGGATAATAATCAAGACGCTCGCTTGAATAATCAGAATCAAGAGGAAGAGTCCGTCATCTCTCTCAAAGAGATATTCTTTTTCGTCCTCAACAATTGGTATTGGTTCGTTGTCTCTGTCTTTGTATGTTTGTTGATTGCCGCATTGGTATACAAGTCTCAACCCAAATCATATAGCGCAAAAGCACTTATTTTGGTCAGAGACGATGATAAAAAACTTTCGTCAGGCAACCAAAACATGGATGCTATCTTCAATGAAATGGGCATGGGCGGCGGTGGTACATCCATCGAGGATGAAATATATGTGATTAATTCGTCCAACTTGATGTACAATGTGGTCAATCAGTTGGGACTTAATAATATGTGCGAAGAAAACGGCATGTTCCGCAAAGTCTCTTATTATAAGGATCGTCCGGTTAAATTGCATGTATATAATTTGAATGCCATCGAGTCCCCTGCAACCCTTGCAGTGGAGATTGTCCCATTAAGCGAAACTTCTTATAAATACGAAGTTACCCATTTTAACGACGAGAAGATTAAGCTGAGGGGCGAGTGCTCATTCAACCAAATTGTCGATATTAATGATGAGGTTTCATTTGCAGTCGATACCACTGAGTTTTTTAATCTCGACAATTGTAAAGGCACTAAATTTTTGCTCAGGGAGTATCCCTCCGATTATAAGTTCGCGCGCTCAATGATGAAAGATAAGCTTTCTGTTTCAAGAACGGAAAAATTAGCTTCTATCATTTCCATCGGTTATGTTGATGCCAATCAGGAAAGGGCTATAGATATTGTAACGGCATTAATCGATGCATACAATTTAGATGCTATTGAGGATAAAAATGTAGTGACTACTAAGACCGAAGAGTTTATCGCTGAACGTATCGCACTCATCGCAGGCGAACTCGAGGATGTAGATGCCCAAGTTGAGCGTTTGAAAATAGACGCAAAGATTCCTGATCTTGAGGGCGCGAGTGGTAATCTCTTCGAAATGGGCACCCGTTATCAGGAGGCAGTGGTTTCTCTCGAAACAGAATTGTTCCTCATCAAAGAAATAAAGGCTTATATGGATGATCCTGCAAATCAGAATCAACCGATACCCTTCAATGTCGGCATTAGCGATGCCGGTGTGCAGAATATGATTTCTACATACAACGAACAATTGCTTCAATACAACAAATTAACCAAGGCTGCCGGTAGTAGTAACCCCACCTTTGTTGAGCAAAGTCAACGTTTGGATGCCACAAGAAAGGTGATAGTAAATTCCATCTCAAATCTTATCAACTCTACCACTATCAGGTTGGAAAATGCCAAAAACCAGGAAAACAAAGCACTTAGACAAATCACCGATATGCCGTCCAAAGAGAAGGCGGTTGTGGTGATAGGCCGTCAGCAAAAGATTAAGGAAGAATTGTATCTCTACCTTTTGAATAAACGCGAGGAAAATGCCATTGCGCAGGCAGTTACAGTGTCCAACGCAAAGGTTGTCGAAACTTCTCACGGCAATCTCGTGGGCCCCAACCTCATGATGTTTGCTCTTGTGGGTATGGTATTGGGTTTGGCATTACCTGTAATCATACACTTCCTCGTTAATTTCTTCGATACCCGCGTGCGTTCAAAAGCCGATGTCGAAAAGACCTTGTCTACACCTATTCTCGGAGAAATTCCAAGCAAACCGGAAAGTAGAAAGGACGACGAGATCTTGGTGACCATTAACGGTAGCGACATCGTTACTGAATCGTTCCGCATACTCCAATCCAATTTACCATTCTTCCTTTCGGGCAAAGATCAAAAAGTGATGCAGTTTATCTCGACTACTCCCGGTGAAGGTAAATCTTACACTTCTATCAATTTGGCACTTTCGCTCGCTTATATGGGGAAAAAAGTTGTTGTTGTCGACCTTGACCTTCGTAAACGCAGCCTCTCGAAAATAATGGACCGTACATGCAAAATAGGTAGTATTCAATATCTGTTGGGTAAGGTGGATGACATAGATGAGTGTGTCCAGCAAAGCAGTACTTCTGAGAACTTGTATTATATGGTGTGCGAGAAAATGCCGCCCAACGCCACTCAGTTGTTGATGAGTGAACGGTTCGACGAAATGATCAACAAATTGCGCGAGCGTTATGATTATATCGTTCTCGATACTCCTCCCGCTCAGGTGGTGGCCGACTCAAAGGTTATCAACCGTACGGTCGACTTGACGGTATATGTTATGCGTATGGGCTATTTGCAGAAAGGTGCTCTCCCGTTTATTAAGGAATTGGAAAACAGCCGCCAATTTAATAATATGGCATTCGTGTTGACCGATGTTCCATTGCTCAAGAAGCGTTATGGAGGCTATGGCGGTTATGGTTATGGCTATGGCTATGGTTATGGCTATACTTATGAGGCTGAACGAATTAAGGATAATGATTGATGTATTATGAAAGGTATTGTACTTGCTGGTGGCTCCGGCACTAGATTATATCCCATAACCAAAGGTGTTAGTAAACAGCTTTTGCCTATTTACGACAAACCGATGGTGTATTATCCGATATCGGCATTGATGCTTGCCGGCATCCGCGACATTCTTGTAATTTCCACGCCGCATGATTTGCCAGGATTCAAACGTTTGTTGGGTGACGGGTCTGATTACGGAATCAATCTGTCCTATGCCGAACAACCTTCACCCGACGGACTTGCTCAGGCATTCATCATTGGAGAAGAATTTATCGGTGACGATTCCGCCTGTTTGGTTTTAGGTGATAATATTTTTCACGGTAACGGATTCCGGAAACTGCTTGTCGATGCCGTCCATACTGCTGAAATCGAAAACAAGGCCACCGTTTTCGGTTATTGGGTGGCTGACCCTCAGCGTTATGGCGTGGCAGAATTCGATTCCGACGGAAATGTTTTGTCGATAGAGGAAAAACCACAGGAACCGAAATCCAACTATGCTGTGGTAGGTCTCTATTTTTATCCCAACAAGGTAGTCAATGTTGCTAAAAACATTAAACCTTCCGCAAGAGGTGAATTGGAAATCACTACAGTCAACCAGAGGTTTCTCGCCGATGGTGAGCTGAAAGTGCAGCTGCTCGGACGCGGTTTTGCATGGCTCGATACCGGAACGCACGACTCCTTGGCCGAGGCCTCGACCTTTATCGAAGTGATTGAAAAACGACAAGGTCTTAAGGTGGCATGCCTGGAGTCAATCGCATATGAGAATGGATGGATATCTGACAGCGACCTTGAACGTATAGCCCAACCTATGGCGAAGAATCAATATGGCCAATATTTGTTGAACTTAATTAAGGACAAGTGAAATTATGCAGGTAATTCATACACCGATAGACGGTCTATTGATTATTAAACCGCGTATCTTTGAAGACGAGCGGGGGTACTTTTTCGAGAGTTTTAATGCACTTAAGTTTAAAGAGAGTACTGGTATTGACGTCTCCTTTGTGCAGGATAATGAATCGAAATCGAAGTACGGTGTCCTCCGTGGCCTGCATTTCCAAAAACCGCCGTTTGCTCAAAGTAAGCTGGTGCGCGTTGTGAAAGGGGCTGTCCTCGACGTCGCGGTTGACCTTCGTGCCAATTCGGCTACTTATGGTCAACATTATGCCGTTGAATTGACGGCCGAAAATCATCAGCAATTCTTTATTCCGAGAGGTTTCGCTCACGGTTTTTCGGTGTTGAGCGATGAGGTCGTATTCCAATATAAGTGCGATAACTTTTATAATGCTCAATCGGAAGACCAAGATTTGAACATCGATTGGAAAATACCGGCAGAAAAAGTTATCCTTTCTGAAAAAGATAAGGCACATCCTGCCTTCGCCAACTTTATAACACCATTTGTATGAATGTATTGGTAACAGGTTCTGCAGGGCAGTTGGGTACTCACATACGCTTGGCTGCCGGACAATCTTCACACCGGTTCTTTTTTACGGACGTGGATGATTTGGATATTACCAACAGCAGGGCTATCAGTGAATATGTCACTCGTCATGCTATCCAGGCTGTTGTGAACTGTGCTGCCTTTACCAATGTTGATGCGGCTGAAGACAATGTGGTGTCAGCCGACAATATCAATCACAAAGCAGTTGCTTTTTTGGCCGATGCCATGAAACAAGTGCAGGGATTGTTGATCCATATCTCTACCGACTATGTGTTTGGTGGCAATATGAACAATACCCCATGTGATGAGTGCCAGCCGACCAATCCCACAGGTGTTTACGGCGCCACAAAATTGGCAGGGGAAAGGGCTGTTGTGAATTCTGGATGTAATTACGTTATTATCAGAACCTCGTGGCTTTACAGCGAGTATGGTAAAAACTTCGTGAAAACCATGCTCTCTCTTACTGAAACCAAGCCTTCGTTGAATGTCGTTTTCGATCAGGTGGGAACCCCTACTTATGCCGGCGATTTGGCGCAATTTATACTTGCTGTCCTTGACGACAACCATCTTTCCGATAAGTTTGGAACATATCATTTTAGTAATGAAGGTGTATGCAGTTGGTTCGATTTTGCAAAGGAGATTGCGCGTCAGGCTAAACACGACCACTGTGCAATTGCCCCTTGCCACAGCCATGAATTTCCAAGTAAAGTTGTTAGACCGAGTTATTCCGTCTTGGATAAATCGAAAGCCAAAAGTGTTTTCGGTGTAACAATCCCATATTGGACGGATAGCTTGACGGTTTGTTTGAATAATTTATTGAATTAGATTTCGATATGAAGAATTTTTCGATTATCGGTGTCGGAGGATTTGTGGCACCGCGTCATCTTAAAGCCATCAAGGACACTGGCAACAATCTTTTGTCTGCTTACGACAAATGCGATAGTGTCGGTGTCATGGATAGTTATTTCCCTGATGCAGCCTTTTTTACAGAACAGGAATTGTTCGACCGCCATAACAACCGCATGAAAGAAAAAGGTGTGCCTATTGATTATGTATCAATCTGTACACCCAATTATCTTCACGATGCCCATGTCCGTTACGGGTTGCGTCTTGGAACGGATGTTATTTGCGAGAAACCAATTGTTTTGAGTCCGTGGAATATCGATGCAATTGAAAAGGTAGAAGCAGAGACGGGCCGTCGTGCCTATACCATATTTCAGCTGCGTTTACACAATGCAGTGTCCAGCTTGCGGAAAAAGGTCCTCGAGGGCCCCAACGACAAAAAATATGATGTCGACCTCACTTACATCACCTCCCGTGGCAATTGGTATTATGCTTCGTGGAAAGGCGATGTCCACAAAAGTGGTGGTATAGCAACAAATATCGGAGTGCATTTTTACGACATGCTATGTTGGATTTTCGGTCCTGTCGCTAAAAATGTTGTGCATGTTTCCTCTCACGACCGTGTTGCTGGCTTCCTTGAATTGGAACGTGCCAGAGTGAGATATTTTTTAAGTATTAATTACGATCACATCCCTGCGGCTTGCAAAGCTGAGGGTAAACGTACCTACCGCACCATTTTGGTCGACGGTGCTGAATTTGAATTCAGCGACGGATTCACTGAGTTGCATACCAGAAGCTATGAGGAAGTCCTGGCAGGACGCGGCTTCCGTATAACTGAAGCCCGCAACTGCATTCAGACTGTCTATGACATACGCAATGCACAGCCTATAGGGTTGTCCGGCGACTATCACCCATTTGCAAAATATCCACTAAACCAACACCCATTCGGATGGTAAACGATTTTTTTGTCCACGAAAGTAGTTATGTCGACGACGATGTAACCATTGGTAAAGGTACCAAGATATGGCATTTTTGTCATGTCCAAAAGGGTGCTGTCATCGGTGCAAACTGTTCCTTGGGGCAAAATGTAAATATAGGCAACAATGTCTCCATTGGTAACGGTGTCCGTATCCAGAACAATGTTTCGGTATATGAAGGTGTTGAGTTGGAGGATAATGTGTTCTGCGGTCCAAGTTGCGTGTTTACCAATGTCTCTACACCTCGTGCACATTTCCCTGTACATGGTGTTTATGCAAAAACAAAAATCAAGGCAGGCGCTTCGTTGGGAGCGAACGCTACTGTTGTATGCGGCCATACTGTGGGAAAGTCTGCATTGGTGGCTGCGGGAGCAGTCGTCACATCCGATGTGCCAGACTATGCTCTGATGATGGGTGTTCCTGCAAGACGAGTGGGCTGGGTCTGCGAATGTGGCAAACGATTGGACGACACGATGTCTTGTCAATGTGGCAGAACATACAGCATGTTGGACAATGATACGTTGATTCAAAATACATAATCATTACATATTTGAAACAATGGAGTTTAGAGACCTGAAACTACAATATGCTCATCTAAAAGACCGCATCGATGAAGCGGTGGCTTCTGCCATTGCGTCGGGCTCTTTTATCATGGGACCTCAGGTGTTGCAGCTCGAGACTCAGTTGGCCGACTATGTGGGTGCCAAATATTGTATCACTTGTGCCAACGGAACAGATGCACTTCGGTTGGCTCTTGAAATATGGAATCTGGGACCGGGCGATGCCGTCTTTGTTCCGGACTTTACCTTTTTTGCATCGGCTGAAGTTATTGCAGCTGTGGGTGCTACACCTGTTTTTGTCGATGTTCACAGCGACACATTCAACATCTCAGCCGATGATTTGGAATCCAAAATCAATCAAGTGTCGTGAGGGACATCTGACTCCGTAAGCGGTCGTCTCCGTCGACTTGTTTGGGCTACCTGCCGATTATCAGGCGTTAAGAAAAGTCGCAGACCGACATGACTTATTGATTCTCGAAGATGCAGCACAGGGATTCGGTGGCTCTGTCTCAGGAAAGCGCGCTTGCTCGTTTGGCGACATCTCAACCACGTCATTTTTTCCCGCCAAACCCCTTGGATGCTATGGCGATGGGGGCGCGCTGTTTACAAACAATCCCGATTGGGCTGACCTGGCCCGTTCTTTGCGTGTGCACGGCAAAGGCACCGATAAATACGATAATGTCCGCATCGGTTTCAACAGCCGTCTTGATACGATTCAGGCAGCGGTCCTGTTGGTGAAACTGGATGCTTTCCGGCAATATGAATTACATGCGGTCAATGAAATCGCAGACAAATATACATCTCGTTTAAAAGATTTGGTCCAATGCCCATTGATACCGCAGGGCTTTCAGTCATCATGGGCGCAATATACAATACAATTGAAAAGTGCCGACCAACGTGCCTTGGTCCGGTCCGCCCTCAGCAGTAAAGGTATACCTACCATGGTATATTATCCAAGGCCCATGCATCAGCAAGGAGCGTTCCGGCATCTGCACATTGCCGACGACGCATGTCCTGTGACTTCTCAATTGGTCGAAACGGTGCTTGCTTTGCCGATGCATCCATATCTCAATAGCAGTGATGTCGATTTTGTTGCCGAAGCACTTCGCGAAATTATCCAACCGTAATAAAAAAAAGTGTAAATATGAAAATGGGTCTTATTAATCGTGCAATAGCCCGATATCGACGTACAACAATCCCTAAGTGGGTCATTCTGCTTATGGATATTTGTCTGGCAGTAGTTGCTTTCTCTGTTACTGAGCTTTTCCGACATTCCAGCGAAGACATGTTGCATCCAGTCAATCTGTTGGTCAAGTTTCTTCTCATGATGATTTCCACGTTGATTGCTTTCCAGATATTTGGTACTTATAGGAGTATTGTGCGTCACTCAGGATTGAACGACATTGTCAAAATATTTCTTGCATGTATTCTTCCCACGGCTCTTTGGTCAGTCATAAACTATTTTAATAATATATTCAACTTTTTCGACAGGCGTTACATCATGTCCTATTCCGAAGTGCTGATGACTTACATGTCGTTGGCCATGCTCATGATAGGTTCGCGTCTGATGGTGCAGCGCCTGTATAACGATTATGTAAGAAAACACCGTCCGACCCGTCGTGTCGTTATTTATGGAGCAGGTGCGGCTGCGGTCATCGCCCAGAATGCATTGATGCAGGACTCGCAGTACGAATACATCGTGTCTGCTTTTGTCGATGACGATTCGTCCAAGTGCAATCAAGTGCTGAATGGCGTAAGAGTGAGGAAACCCAGCGATGTGCTCACCAGCGAATATACGGTGATTAAACGCATCGATTATCTCATCATCGCCATTCCAATGCTTTCCGTCGCCCGAAAACAGGAAATTATTAATAAAGGTCTTGACCTCGGACTGAGAGTCAGAACAGTCCCTCATATTAATACATGGTTCCACGGCTCGTTTAGCGCCAACCAAATTCGCGACATCAAAATCGAGGATTTGCTCGAGCGCGAATCCATTAAGCTCGACAACGAAAACATTGTCCGCGAAGTTTTCGATAAAACAGTTCTTATTACAGGCGCTGCCGGAAGCATCGGCAGTGAGATCTGTCGCCAGATGGTTCAGTATCATCCGAAGAAGATTATTATGCTCGACCAGGCAGAGTCTCCTATGTACGATTTGCAGTTTGAGCTTCTCAACAACGAGCCCTTCTGCAAGTGGACCGACAAAATGGAGTTCGTTATTGCAAATGTTAAGGATGCGGCTCGCATGGAGGAGGTATTCAGCACACACAAACCACAATTGGTCTACCACGCAGCGGCCTATAAGCACGTTCCTTTCATGGAGGAGAATCCCTACGAGGCACTTTTTGTCAATGTCTTCGGAACAAAAACACTTGCCGACCTTGCAATAAAATATCAGGCAACCAAATTTGTCATGGTTTCAACCGACAAGGCTGTCAACCCAACCAATGTAATGGGAGCATCAAAGCGTTTGGCCGAAATCTATATCCAAAGCCGTCAATCCGAGACCACCCGTTTCGTGACCACCCGCTTCGGAAATGTATTAGGGTCTAACGGCAGTGTTGTCCCTCTCTTCAAAAAACAACTTGCCGCAGGCGGTCCTCTCACAGTTACCCATAAGGATATCATCCGTTATTTCATGACTATTCCCGAAGCATGTAACCTTGTTCTCGAGGCAGGTGCAATGGGTGATGGTGGCGATATCTTTGTTTTCGACATGGGCGAACCTGTTAGAATATATGACTTGGCCAAGAAAATGATTCTTCTTTCGGGTCTATACAATATCGAAATTAAGGAAGTGGGTCTCCGTCCCGGAGAAAAACTTTATGAAGAGCTTCTTGCCACCAAAGAAAATACAATTCCAACATATCACCCCAAAATCATGAGAGCACAGGTACGATCCTACCCCCAGGATGAGGTGAACGAAAAATACATCGAACTATGGAATATGATGTCCACACTCGACGATATGAAGTTGGTCGCCATGATGAAATCCATTGTGCCGGAATTCATCAGTAATAATAGTATATATTGCGATTTGGATAAATAAAAGCAATAGTATACATAAAATATTGGTATTGAACGTTATAATTTAATAATCAATTCTTGGTGGTCAAAAAATAGTTGATTTTTACCCTCAAAAGCGTCCCATACGACAAGATGGGACGCTTTTTTTGACTTTGTATTCTTCGTGTGAAAATTTTTTAGTGCTGAAAAATAGCGGTTTGGATGTTTTTTTGAAAAAAAATGAAAAATAATTTTGCCGGAATGAAAAAACGTCGTATCTTTGCATCCGC
>CALEPD010000305.1 GCA_937910265.1 uncultured Bacteroidales bacterium | reverse complement strand
CGATATCAACGGCCGTCTCTACCCCCCGCAGGAAATCAGTGCCATCGTATTGCAGAAAATGAAGAAAACTGCCGAAGATTACCTCGGCACCGAAGTGACCGAAGCCGTTATCACTGTTCCCGCTTACTTCAACGACGCTCAGCGTCAGGCCACCAAAGAAGCTGGCGAAATCGCCGGTCTCAAAGTGCGCCGCATTGTCAATGAGCCTACAGCAGCAGCCCTCGCCTACGGCTTGGATAAGAAAAACCAGGATATGAACGTTGCAGTATTCGACCTCGGTGGCGGTACCTTCGACATCTCCATCCTCAACCTCGGCGACGGTGTGTTTGAGGTAAAATCCACCAATGGCGACACTCACCTCGGTGGCGACGACTTCGACCTCAAGGTTATCAACTGGTTGGCCGACGAATTTTTGAAAGACAAGAATGTCGATTTGCGCAAGGATCCTATGGCAATGCAACGCCTCAAGGAAGCTGCCGAAAAGGCCAAAATCGAGCTCTCCAGCAGCCAGCAAACCGAAATCAACCTGCCCTATATCACCGTTGCCGACGGCATCCCGCAGCACTTGGTTAAATCGCTTACACGTGCCAAATTCGAGCAATTGTGCGACGACCTCATCCAGGCAACACTCGAACCTTGCCGTCAGGCCATGAAAGACGCCGGCCTCTCCAACTCCGACATCAACGAGGTTATCCTCGTGGGCGGTTCAACCCGTATCCCCGCCATCCAGGCTATCGTTGAGAAATTCTTCGGCAAGGCTCCCAACAAGGGCGTCAACCCCGACGAAGTGGTAGCCGTAGGTGCTGCTATCCAGGGCGGTGTGCTCACCGGCGAAGTAAAGGACGTGCTCCTGCTCGACGTAACCCCGCTTTCACTCGGTATCGAGACTTTGGGTGGCGTAATGACCCGCATGATCGAGGCCAACACCACCATCCCCACCAAGAAATCTCAGGTCTTCAGCACCGCTGCCGACAACCAGCCTGAAGTCGAAATCCACGTACTCCAAGGCGAGCGCCCCATGGCAGCCGACAACAAGACTCTCGGACGCTTCCACCTTGCAGGCATCCCGCCAGCACCGCGTGGCGTTCCCCAAATCGAAGTCACCTTCGACATCGATGCCAACGGTATCGTTAATGTCAGCGCCATCGACAAAGCCACCGGCAAAAGCCAGAACATCCGTATCGAGGCTTCCAGCGGCTTGAGCGAAGAGGAAATCCAACGCATGAAAGCCGATGCTGAAGCACATGCCGACGCCGACAAGAAGGCAAAAGAGGAAATCGAGAAAATCAACGCCGCCGACGGTATGATTTTCCAGAGCGAGAAAAACCTCAAAGAGTATGGCGACAAGATTCCCGCTGAAAAGAAATCTGCCATCGAGGCCGCACTCACCGAGTTGAAAGCAGCCCACAGCGCACGCAACATCATGCAGATCGACTCCGCTATGGAGAAAATCAACCAGGCATGGCAAGCTGCCAGCGAGGATATGTACAAAGCCCAGCAGCAGGCAGGTGGCGCCAACCCCGGTTGCGACACCAACTGCAACGGCGACTGTGGCAGCCATCAGTCCTCTAACAACAACCCCAACGACAACGTCACCGACGTCGACTTCGAGGAAGTGAAATAATTGACTATAAATCACCGATTTCAAACGGGTACTGGATGTCTTTCAGTACCCGTTTTTTTATTGCTTTCCGGACTGGTTGTGTTAGGAAAACCAAGTAATTGTGTGGTACAATGTACAAAGTTGTATCACACATTCTCATTTTTGCAGAAACGACTTTGCCCGAAGAAATGTCGGGAAGTTTGTACCATATTTGTACCGGAATATCTTTAACGACAAAGTGGAATATCTTGAAGTTAAAATATTGACAATCAAATAATGGGTAAAAGCAAACTGCAAATACCGAAAGTCTGCAAATATTGCGGAAACACCTTCTTGGCGAAAACCGTCAAGACGGGGTATTGTAGTCATCATTGTGCTTCGTCTGCATCCAACGATAGAAAGAAAGTGCAACGAAGACAAAAGGTATTGGACAAAATCAAGGCGGCGGGAACAGAATACATCACGATTACCGAGGCACTGAAAATCTTTACCACATCACGACTTACCGTCATAAGATTGGTTCGTTCAAAGAATATCCGATGTTTCAAGACAAGTCCCAAACGATGGTTTGTTTGTGTAAAAGACCTCGAAGCATTATTCCCATTGAGAAGCACACCCATTGTTGTTGAAACACCCAAAGCATCACAAGTGTTTGATATGAACCCCAAGAATTGCTACACCATTGGGGAAATTACAAAGCGTTTTGGCATAACAGAGAGTAGTGTGTATAAGCATATCCGTCAGTTCTCAATCCCCATAAGACAAATAGGAAACTACGTATATGTCCCCAAGATAGAAATAGATAAAATGTATAACAACCCGTTGGCGGAATTAAACCAGTGCATATTTGACTCTGCCAATCGGTTGCTTAT
>CALEPD010000304.1 GCA_937910265.1 uncultured Bacteroidales bacterium | reverse complement strand
AGCAATACTGGTGGAAATCGATGGTACAGTACCACGAAAACATTGTGGGTATCGACTCCGCCATCTTCATGCACCCCAAGATTTGGAAAGCCAGTGGACACGTTGACGCCTTCAACGACCCGCTTATCGACAACCGCGACAGCAAGAAGCGTTACCGTGCCGACGTGCTCATCGAAGACCATATCGCCAAAATAGAGGATAAAATCAACAAGGAATGCGACAAGGCTCATAAACGTTTCGGCGAAGCCTTCGACCGCAATCAGTTTGTTACCACCAACGCCCGCGTTTTGGATTATCAGAAACAAATCGACGACATCCGCAACCGCTTCGCCGAGCTGATGAACGCCAACGATTTGGACGGCTTGAAGCAGATGATTCTCGATTTGGGTATTGTTTGTCCCGTAAGCGGCACCCGTAACTGGACCGACGTGCGTCAGTTCAACCTCATGTTCGCAACCAAGATGGGTAGTGTTTCGGACGAAAGCGACACACTCTATCTCCGTCCCGAGACCGCTCAAGGCATTTTCGTCAATTTCCTCAACGTGCAAAAAAGCGGCCGTATGAAAATACCTTTCGGTATTGCACAAATCGGCAAGGCTTTCCGCAATGAAATTGTTGCCCGTCAGTTTATTTTCCGTATGCGAGAATTCGAACAGATGGAAATGCAGTTCTTTGTTCGCCCCGGCACCGAGCTCGAGTGGTTCCGCCGTTGGAAGGAAGAACGCCTCAATTGGCACTTGGCATTGGGTATTCCTGCCGAAAAATACCGTTACCACGACCACGAAAAATTGGCTCACTATGCCAATGCGGCTACCGACATCGAATTTGAATTCCCCTTCGGCTTCAAGGAGCTCGAGGGTATTCACAGCCGTACCGATTTCGACCTCAGTCGTCATGGCGAGTTCAGCGGCAAGAAATTGCAGTATTTCGACACCGAACTCAACGAGAATTACACCCCGTATGTCATCGAGACCTCTATCGGTGTTGACCGTACTTTCCTGGCTATCTTCAGCCACGCCTTGCGCGATGAGCAACTCGAGGACGGCAGCACACGCACAGTATTGTCGCTGCCAGCCGTACTGGCCCCCTACAAGGCTGCTGTGTTGCCTTTGGTTAAGAAAGACGGCTTGCCTGAAAAGGCACGCGAGATTGTCGATATGCTCAAGTACGACTTCATGGTTCAATACGATGAGAAGGATGCCATCGGACGCCGTTACCGCCGTCAGGATGCCATTGGAACACCTTTCTGCATTACTGTTGACAACGATTCGCTCAACGACAACAGTGTCACCATCCGCAACCGTGACACCATGCAGCAGGAGCGCATCCCCATTGAAAATCTCCGCGCTTATCTGTTCGACAACATTCGTCCCATGCAGGTAAAATAAGAGTTGATTTATTTAAGGCAGGTTCTATCCCCTTTCTTTATGCGAAAAGGTGGAGCCTGCTTTTGTTTACAGGCAACATGTAGGTGTTGCCTGTTTTATTGACATTTTTTATAGGTGTGCTCTGTAGTGGATAATTGTCGTGTGTCGGATCGCCAATGCCGACAGTTATCTCACATTGTGATTTGCGGCGC
The DNA here is from genome assembly GCA_937910265.1 of uncultured Bacteroidales bacterium. GTDB lineage: Bacteria > Bacteroidota > Bacteroidia > Bacteroidales > P3 > Colimorpha. The sequence goes on along the minus strand of CALEPD010000304.1, from coordinate 896 downwards.
CTTTGTCCTGTGAGTCATTGTTGAGCCCGTCTTTATGATTGTTTCGTTTGTGATTTATGAGTTGTGATTCTTCTGCCACAGGTGTGGCCAATTTGGGAAAGGATTCGATACGGAGGCTGTTTTTCCGCTATGCCACTCCGGGAGTGATGGCAATGGTGTTTCTGTCTCTGCAGTCGATTGCCGACGGCTTTATTGTGGGCCGCCTTATCGGTGCCGACGCGCTTGCTTCGGTCAACATCGCCATGCCGGTGTATGCCATTGTTACAGCCGTTGCCGTGGTTGTGTCGGTGGGCACCCAAGCCCAGATGGGCATCCACATGGGCGCCTGCAGGTACAATTTGGCGAAACGGGCCTTTCTCAGCGCGGCCATCGGCTTGTCGGTGTTCAGCATCTGCGGCACATTGTTTGTGAATTTCTATGCCGATAAACTGGCGCTTTTCCTGGGTGCCGACGACCATCTTCTTGACGATTGTGTGGCTTACATACACGGCATCATGCCCTGGATGGTGGGTTTTGCCGCATCCTATTTCTTCGACTACATGCTCAAGATAATGGGCCATCCCAAATATGCCATGGCAGTCATGGTGGGCACCATTGTGCTTAATGTTGTGCTGAGCCTGATATTTGTGGGGCTTCTTGATATGGGCACCTTGGGCGCCGGCATGGGTACCGGCATCAGTTTCACTGCCGGAAGTTTGGTCTCGGGATGCCTTTTCTTTGTCAAGTTCCGAGAAAACAAGCCTGTATATCATGCCAAAGGGTCGTTTTCGTTCAGAACTTTGGGGCACATATTCTACAACGGCTCCTCCGAGGGGTTGACCGAGATTGCCTTTGCCATCACCACCTATCTCTTCAACATCACGCTCATGACCTATGCCGGCAAGGAGGGCGTTGCC
>CALEPD010000303.1 GCA_937910265.1 uncultured Bacteroidales bacterium | reverse complement strand
AGTTTGTCAAGCAGGTCGCGGTTCTTCAGGTCTGCAATGAGTGTCTCATAATTCTCGTGATGTGACAGCTTATGCCTGTTGGCATTGCTGAACTTGAGGGTGAACTGAGCGATGATTCCTCTTGCCGCCAGTTCTCTTGTGTATGGGGTGACATCCGTGGTGTCGCTCGACACAAATATGTCGGGCATGATACCGCCGCCGCCAAACACTGTGCGTCCGTTCTTTGTGGTGTATATTAGCTCCTCATTCTGGTGTATGCTGTCCTGCGAGAAGAACTCGCCGCGGTTGAACCTCTCGATAAGGTCCATTGCATAGCTCTCTGTGTCGCCGTTGGTGTATGGCTTCTGTATGCAGCGTCCCGAAGGGGTGTGATAACGTGCTATGGTAAGACGCATCATCGAGCCGTCGTTGAGCGGTAACTGTTGCTGCACAAGTCCTTTGCCGAAGGTCCTTCGTCCTATTACTGTGCCACGGTCGTTGTCCTGTACTGCTCCTGCAACAATCTCGCTTGCCGATGCGGATGTCTCATCAACGAGAACGACAATAGGCATCTCCTTGAACAGACCATATCCGTTGGCCTTCTCAATCTGAGTCTCGCAGTGTGCCCCTTCGGTGTATACGATGACATCATCCTCATTCAGGAACTGGTTGGCCATTTCAATGGCTATACCCATGTAACCGCCGCCGTTTCCTCTAAGGTCGATTATTACGCCTTCAAGGTTTTCTTTGGCAAGAGTGATGAGTGCTTCTATGAACTCCATGAAGGTGTTCTCGGCAAAGCGTTCTATCTGTATGTACCCCCATTTGTTATTGATAAGGTACGATGCCTCGATGCTCTCTACCTGAATGTCATCGCGTCTGATTCTTACCTTCACAAGCTCTTTCTCGCCGAATCTCTGCAGTCCAAGCTTTACGAAGCTGCCTTTGGGGCCTTTGAGCTTCTTCATGGCGCTCTCGTTGGTGCATATATCCTTGCCTACAAACAGGGAGTCGTTGACTGTGATAATCTTGTCTCCCGCCAGGATTCCTGCCTCTTCTGATGGCCCGCCACGGATGACGTCGCTTATGTTGACCGTATCCTCCTGAATGGTAAAGCGTACGCCGATACCGCTGAAGCTGCTCTGAAGGTCCGACGTTATAGCCTCGACCTCATCAATGGGGATGTAGGTGCTGTGCGGGTCAAGCTCCTCTATGATTTTGGGAATGCACTTCTCTATTATCGAATCCATATCGACCTTCTCGACATATTGGGAACCGATGATGCCCAGTAACTGGTTCAGCTTGTTCTCCTCATTGTCGTCGAAGTTCAGTATGTAGTATCCTCCGTCGTTCGTTTTGAATCTTGCTTCAGGGTCGGAGTGTGTGAAACGTACGCCTAAGTAGAATCCTACAGCCAGTAATATAAGGAATATGAGTGGTGTTGTCTTTTTCATCTGCTGTTCTTCCTCTTTGATGTCAAGGAATACGGTCTCGACTCCGGCTCTCTCGAGCAGGTCAATGCCGTCGGTAAGGCGGTACTCCTTGTACATGGTGAAGTTGAACCAGTGCTCCATCAGGGCGCGGAAGTCCTTGCTTCTTGCAGGGTCATTAAGAATACCCTTCATCATGGCAGCCGACATCGATCCGCAGTCGTCGAGCCACTTTGGTGTGTGGATGCCATGGAAGCGCATCCTGTAGCCGGTCTCGTCGTAATACTTCTTTGCAGGCTCGTAGACCTTTCCGATGAGCTGCATGCGCTCGTAGGCGTAGTCAGCATATTTAGGATCTCCGGTCACCTTGCTGAGGAGCATCATTCCAGAATAGGTTACACCCCATTCGTAGGTGTTGATGCCGAAATCTCCTTTCTTGAATGATGAATTCTCGTCAATCTTGTCGAAGTTTTTGATGGTTTTACCGTTGCCGTCAACGACTTCTGCCGGGGTGCAGCCGTTAAGGTAGTCGTATACTCTGTCTACCACTGCTTTGACCGCCTCTGATGGGTCGGGGCGCTGCTGTCTCTGCTGGTTCTGAGCATAGACTGAAACTCCAAAGAGGCCGAAGGCCACGATTGAAGCACTTACAATTTTAATGAATTTTGACATTGGTGATATTATTTAGTGGATAAATTGCTAAATTAGGCCTAATTTAATTCAAAAACCGCAAACCAACAAATCTAAACAATGAAAAGAGTATTATATCTGCTCCCAGCACTTGTCCTGGCTGCTGCATGTTGTGGCGGTGGCGGACAAAAGCTTGTAAAAGGTCCAAATTACAGCAAGGACATCATCAAAGAAAATTTCAACAGAGGCCTTGTTGCCATTCATAACGGAGACGGCAATGTGTCCGTGAGCTGGCGCTACCTCGAAAACGATCCTGTCGACATAGCCTTCGACCTCTACCGCAAGAGCGAGAAGGCTGGCGCAGACGGCGTCATGATCGTCACGCCGTACTACAACAAGCCAACCCAGGCGGGCATCCTCACCCATTTCCGGATGAT
>CALEPD010000302.1 GCA_937910265.1 uncultured Bacteroidales bacterium | reverse complement strand
GCAACGAGCCAAGCCATGCCGCAGCATTCCTGTACACCTATCTGGGCAAACCCGAAAAGAGCGACTCGCTGGTGAGACATATACTCGACAATTTATATAGTGCCAAACCCGACGGACTGTGCGGCAACGAAGACTGCGGCCAAATGAGCGCATGGTACGTCATGAGTGCCATGGGCATGTACCCTGTATGTCCTGGAAGTGGAGAAATGGTGACCACCACCCCCATTTTCGACAAGATAACACTTCACCTGGATTCAACACACACCATGACCATAGAAAAATCGATGTGGCAAAGTGGTAAATTCATACGCCAATGGAGACAGGGCGAATGCTTTGACGGAGTATTCCTCGACCAATCGGCAGTTGGCCTGTCGGACAACGAGCGTACTACCCCCACTCCTATTTTCGGCGATTGGCAACAACGGTTCAACGGCAGTGCGACGATAACACTGAGATGCATCGACCCATCCGCCGCCATCTATTACCCCACCGACGGAAGCTCCCCCGACACAGCATCGACACGTTACAGCGGAGCATTCACCATTGCAGAAGATGCTGTAATAGCAGCTGTTGCCTATACGGCCGACAAGGGTTTCAGCCCTGTGGTCAGACATGTGAAAACCGCGTTCTATGCCGACAAGACTCTTTCGTATATCACCACTCCCGACCCGCAATATTACGAAAACGGAGAAGAGGGACTGATTGACAGACTGCATGGATCGTCGAACTATCGTATCGGCGGCTGGCAGGGATGGACCGGCGACATGGAGGTGATGATAGACCTGCTTGAAGAAAAGGTTATTTACGGAGTGGGCGTTGAATGCCTTGAAAACATGCGCAGCTGGATATTCTTCCCAAAAAGCATGGAGATAAGCGTTTCGACCGACGGCACAAACTTTACACAAGTGCCGGGCAATGCCGAATGGGAAAACGTTTTGAAACAATATCCCGCTATCCGTGAGCGACAGGAAGAGAGCAACGTCGAAACATTCAACCTCAAATTCGCCGGCGGGACAAATGCCCGCTATGTGAAAATAAAGGTTGAAAACCACGGCGCCATACCCGATTGGCATGTCAGCAGCGGCGAACAAGCCTGGCTATTTGTTGACGAGATAATGATTTATTAATACACAACCAATATATACTGCCATTATGAAGAAATTATTTATAGCTGTTTTAATGATGGGTTCACTCTCCATCATGTCATGCGACAAGATATGTGTGTGCTACCAACCTGTAAACGGAGTGATGACCATGAGCGATGTAGTGACATCGGATGAAACCCGATGCGCATCGTTGACAACAGGCAACCGTATATGCGTGGAGGAAAGCGAGCGCGTGGATCCCGACAAGATTGCCATAGACTACAAAAAGTAGCAACGACACCAACATTTGGGGACGTATGCCGGGCGGCTGAACATGGAATTGTTTCAGCGCTGACAGGCATACCTGAAAGAAGGCGTCACTTATTAAGAAAAAAAACAGAGCCGAATGCAAATGCAGCCGGCTCTGTTTTTGTATAGAGGAACAACCCAATAAGGCTAATCCCATTCACACATTGAATAAAAAAGTCCGGATCCGTAATGGAGCGCCATTTCGGAGCAGACAACCTCCATTTCGTCTAATTGCTGTTCAGTATAAAACACATGGTCGCCATCGAAGCCATAGCAATGACATTCACGGTCGCACGAAGCAAACACAAAAGCCACGACAGCAGCAAGAGACAACATCATTTGTTTTGTTTTATTTTTCATTACTTCAATGGATTTATATTGTTTGTAGAAAATCGCTTATCTGGCGCTCAGACAAAGAACTTTGACTAAAGGTTGCCTTCACCTCGCCGTTGTCGAGCATCAGCACCAACGGAAAACTACCATAGGTAAGATGCAGAAAAGTATCGACACAAAGATTGTATTCCTTATAACGGTTTACGTATTCATCTTGATAAAAGGAGGAGACATCGACAGAGTCGGAGCCGGCAAAGACGGTTACAAAGGCATCCTGCGGCAACTGGTTGCGCTGCTGAATAACAGAAAGCTTGCGTGAAGCCTCCTGACAGTACTGGCATGATGTGCTGTAAAACGCGACAACCTTGCGTCCTTGTAGGATTTCGGCCTCATGGAGTTGACCTCCGGGAGCCGTGACTCGCTGCAACATTGGTGCGTTATAGGGTAAATCCTCCGTACTCTGGAAAAGGTTGACCCAGGCCGAAAGCACAAGCACCGCCACAACAGGAGTGAGCACCACAGCCAGCTGGATGTACCAACGTTTCCAGAAAGAAAACGACAGCAGCAATGCCACAACAAACATGCAACCTGCCAACACAGAAAGATACTGAAACTCGTAATAATTCATTCGGAAAGAACCGAACAAAGCAACTGCCACAATGATAGCATAAGGCACCAACAGAGCTACAAGCGAAAGCCACCAACGTGGCAGAGCATTTGCATCGGCATACCGCCATACAAAAAGCGAGAGCAGGATGAGCACGGCATTTTTGACTATCGACTGGCCTGGAGTGAAGGGCAACATCTCGCCCAAACAGTTGCAGCTGTCTCCCCTACCCGACCACATGGCAAAAGCCAGGAAAAGAGTAAAAGCCAAAAGAAGCAGCAAATTGGCTACCGAAGCGACACGATGGTGACGGTTGGTAACAAAGGCCACACCCAACAACAATTCGAATGAGACCAAGAGCCAACCGGCAACAACTGACAAAGGAAGAGAAACAAGATTGAAACTGTAGATATAGATATACAGTTGCTCGATGTCAACAAATTTGGTGAATGCCGAAAATAGGAAAAAGGCGCCCAAAAGCACCTTAGAATATGAGGCCAATGCCGACAAAGCCGTTTTTTTCACAATATTAACGGTTCTTTATTTCCTCGCAGGTGACGGCATGGAGCTCGCGTACGAAAACACCTTCAACCTGACGTTCGAAACCTTGTTGGGTAATATGCTTGCATTTCATACCACGGTCGACATTGATGACGATGGTTACAGGGTCGACTTCGTCGGTGGTAGTACATCTGCAATTGCGGTCTTTTTCGCATGAGACAGTCAAAACTGCAAAAGAAAACATTCCCAATACAAATAATATCTTTTTCATAACAATATCTTATTAATTAAACACCGAATCGGCATCGAACTTAAAGTCGGTACAGATGATTGAATCGACCACATTGGTATCGATTACGCTTGCATCGTAACGGACATAGCGCAAATCCTCACAACTACCTGAAGTAATCTCTACTACACGCACATACTGAGTTCCCAAAACGGAACATCTGCAACTTACCGGCTTATTGCACGATGCACAAAGCATGATTGCAGCTACAGCAAGTAATGACAAAAATAATCGTCTCATAATATTTTGTTTTCAAATGGCAAAAATACATTTTTTTTCTGACTCCACAAAATATTTTTCTCACGCCCACTCGACAGCCAGTGCAAGAGGACAACCACCCAGCTTATTCTGCAAACACAACAACATGATGAATGCCGACGACTGGCACACAAAAAAACGAATGGGCTGAAAGCCCCAAGAAAAAAGGCACCAGGTTGAGAGACCAACCTGATGCCTTGATTCAGCATAGGGAATCGAAGCGTTACTATTTATCGAACAATAAGCTTTTTGACCATATTGACGTCTTCGCCTACGATACGTACAAAGTAAGCACCTTGTGACAGAGACTCAACGTTCATGGTCTTGACACAATCGATATCGCACTGCAAATTGTCGCTGACAACAGTGCGGCCGTTGATGTCGACGATATCGATTTTAACCATGCCGTTCCGACCACTGATTCTGATGGTGACAGCACCTGTTGCTGGGTTGGGGTAGATTTGCAGTTGAGCTGCCTCAACAACATCGACACCAACGTTGGTGGTTTGGAATGAAACCACAGGTGTTGACCATACGCTGTACACGTTTTCGGCACATTGGTTACGTACATATACATCGTAATACGAATTGCGCTCGAGTCCGGTCAAAGTGAACGGGTTTTCCGAAACGTCGACCAAAGTACCCTGACCGGCGATGAAATCCATCTCACCGTAATTAATCTGCCAAGCGGTAGAACCTTCGGGAGCGGTCCATGCGACAACTGCCGAGTTGTTGGTTACGTCAGAAACGACCACATCGGATACAGGCTGACAAACATCGGTAGTGAATTGGATAGTATCGCTCCAATCGCTGTACAAGACACCGTTGCCACACATAGCTTGAACAGCCAAACTATAGGTCATATCAGCATACAAGTTGTTGATTGTTGCAGGATGAGAGGATACCGTATCCATGATATTGACATCACCACGAAAAACATTGACAACCCAAGACGTCTCATCGGTAGCAGGAGTCCAATCGACAGTAACAGAAGAATATGCCGTTGCTACAACTTCAACATCGGTAGGAGCAAAACATGGCAAGCTATCGGTGGTAAACTGAGTTTGAGTCCAATAAGAGTATCCGTTGGAATCGGAGGTGCAATTCATACGAACACGCAGATCGTATGATGTTGACGGTAACAAACCAGTAAAGGTATAGGTATTACCGACAACATCAGCTGAGTCATGCCAAATTGCGACATCACTACGTTTCACGGCAACCTGATACTCGCTACCAGCTCCATCCCATGTCATTGTAGCCGATGCATAATCTCCGGTAACCGAACCAATAATAACAGGGGCGGGACACAACTCAACAGCTGTAACCTTAACATTGTCAATACAAACAGAGTAGAATGTAGAATTATGATACCATTTAAAAGCAACATATCTAGCATTTTCTGGAACAGTATCGAAGGAAACGGTATCATACACGCCTACCATCGGTTGCAAACCAGTACCGCTATGCATTGTAGTTGAAGAGGCCGGAATACTCTTAACAGGCACGAAATCGTTCTCGTAGTCATCACCCGTCATATAACCTACATACAATGTACCGCTAGAAGTACTTTCAGTAGCCATCCAATAACTCAAGGTGAGAGAAGATACGGGCTGGCGGAAACGAGGCAGACGAACGATCTTGGTATTACCATAGGCTGCAGAAGAGCCTGAGGTCATCACAATGGAGTTGCTGTCGCTGGCAGTGTACCAATAGGAACCCGACGACACCACATGCGGCATATACTTGCTGTCGGTACCATTAGAATAGCCTTCCCAGCAATGCGGAAGAACCCCTTCGGTGTTGTATGTAGAGCCTTCGGTTGTATGGAAATCCTCATAAACAGTATCGATGGCATTGAAGAAATCGCAAATGGTCACAAAGTTGGCGTTAACAGAGTACGCACTTGTGTCTGTACCACAGATTTTACGCACCCAGAAGATATATTGAGTAGCGGAAGTCAAACCTGCAAGTGTAATACTATTGGTTTGTGTCGTAGCCCGATAATTAACCGTTCCGTCAGGATATTCACGATAAGTCACCTCATAGTCGGCATTAGCAGGTCCAACCCAAGAGAGATCTGCTGTTGTTTGGAGCACATTGTCGACCGAAAGTCCGTAAGGACGGGCACAAGTTTGAACATCGAGAGTAATGTCATCGACAGCTGCGGGGCCGCCCTCAAACGGATGTGATGATTGGGTATTTTGGTTGAACCAATAGAATGCCACACGTTTCACACCGCTGATGTTGTCGAAATAAACAGTATTGTCTGTCCAAACAGAATCATGGCGTGCTGTAGAAATTGCCACATCATTCACATGACCCCAAGGAGTATTCAAACCTGTAGCAGAAGACTGTACAACAGTTGCAGGGTCAGCCAAAACGACACTTACACCATCGTAATTGCCATCGGTTGAACCACCTACCAAGGTACGGAAACTGAGCTCGAAGCTATTTGCCGACGAACCGAAGTCAATATCACGGTATGCGACAGCATTAACTATTTGGTTAAGATAAGTACTACGGGTTGCACCGCTGTCAGCCGAAATATACATACTGTAAGTACTATTGCAAGCGTCGGCGGTATTGCGGAACCAATTGACAGCATTGTTGCTGGATGTTTGCCAATTAGCCCATTCGGAAGCACTTTCAAAATCATATGCATACGGAACGGTTGCAGGTACCTGTGATGTTGAGAACAGCACGGGAATACGACAATAATCGCTGGTATCACCTGCCGTACAAATAGACCGTACATATGCTTGATATGTAGTGGCAGGTGTCAACCCAGTAATAGTAACCGGATTGCTATTGACCATTACAGAAGTACCGTATCCCGGAACAAATCCCGGATGCCCATATTCAATTTCCCATTGAGATGCAGTATTGACTTCATTCCAAGCAAGCTGAGCCGTGGTCGAGGTGGACTGACTTACAGACAAATCCTCAGGACGACGACAAGATGGAATCAAATCGAGAGTCAAATCATCAACATATGCATAGCAGGAAGATGTTGCCCCCTTATCTACACGTAGTGCAACGTAAGACCCAAATCCTGCATATTGGTCAAAGAAAATTTCATAATATTCGTATGACCCCGTCAGCGGAATCGAATCAACAACATTAAATGTATTAATATCGTTGGTGTCACTCATAATGCCCACATACATCTTATTCGTATAGCTTGCACTCCTCTTGGCATAGAACGAAATATACAACTCACTGATAGCAGCAACCGTCGTATCGACAGCAGGCAATATTGCGGCCTGATCCTCAGGGTAAGAGCTACTTGACGCAGTGTAGAAATACAGATATTTCGAACCACTGTATGCATTAGATACAGCACCGTTTATGTAAGGATATCCTTGGTAAGAAGCACTTGACGAATTATTGAATCGCGACCAACAAGACATCAAATACGGATAGCTATTGATATTGGAGCCGCCGGTAATTTCATTCTCAAAATCGTTAAAATACGGGAAGGAACTCAACAAACCACAATCGGTTCCGAAGGTATAGCAGAACGACCACTCAGAGACATCCGTAGGCGAACAAACGGCACGTACATATACATCGTAGTAACGAGAGTTTTCCAATCCAGTGAGCACAACACTATCAGTTGTAGAAGTAACTGAAGTGCCATAACCTGGGGTATAGCCCGAATATCCATATTCTATTTCAAACGACTGAGCAGCACTCATCGACGTCCAAGAGACGGTGGCACTGTTGCCAGTAACATTCGAAGCTTCGACAGAAACCGGACGACGGCATGTCGGGGTGTAATCGACCTCAACATTGTCGAGCATGACATAGCTTGTTATACTATCCGGCAACAAGAAGGTAATAAACTGACCGTAATTATACATCGAGTCGAATATGATTTCAAAAGACTCCCAATTGTTCAAATCCATTACTTTTGCATCAGCCACTTTGGTAAAAGTAGTGATGTCGTTAGGATCGCTCATTAAACCAACATACATGTGTCCATAATTTGCCGAAGTTTTGTATAATTCAAAAGTTACAGACAAATTATGCACAGAGTCAACAAACATCGGCAAAGCAAAATAGCTATATCCAGCACTGGTAGAATAGAATCTTAGATTGTTCGAAGGATAGGAAGTACTTGAATAAACATGCGGATAGGCAGAAGTAAGACTTGTACCAGTAAATTCACAAGAGCCAACAACATAGTTTGCCGAAACCGAAGAGCCACCCATATATGCATCGAAATTCTCGTGGAAAGGCAATGCTATAGGAGAACACGGAGTTTTAAAGGATTCAGTAAATGACCATGACGATGTAACAGTGGGGCAAACCGTCCGTACATAGAAATCATAGTGCATATCAGGTGTAAGACCGAAAAGTGTGACGGTAGTATCATAAACCATCATTGTGGTCTGACCATTGATTGAATCAGGATCGAATCCAGCCGGACCATACGACACTTCGTATTGAGAAGCATCACCAGTCCATGAGTAAGTAACCAATGTATCCAACAGCTGACGCAATACCACATTTCCCGGTCGTTCGCAAGCGGGAAGAGTAGTACAGATATTAAATCCGATGTCGGCTCTATAGGTAGTACGATATGCTATACGGCTACCTGAAGCATTGACGTAGCCATAAACCGACGAATAAACACCCGAACCCATATTGGTGTATGCAAAAGTGACATTACCCGTATGCATTGAATCACGACAGAATGCAACCAACAAATTATTGTTGCCACTAAAATGGAAAGCAGAATCAAGTGCAATTTCATTCCAGCTTCTTTCAGTAAAATCGACAGTGCCCCTATAGACACAAGTCATACTGTCGAAAGCAATAGTATCGACAGGATTGGTTGAAAATTGAGAACGGTCTGTCTCCATCATATAAATAGACATCGGTATAGAACCACCTGTATTGGCCACATGGAGCATTATTCCATTGATAATATTGTTAGAATAGATACCCAACTCACTGACTTCAAGTGCATCGTAAATATGCCACGAGTAACCCTGTGAATATGATGTGCTAGAGGTATACATTACATAAGTGCCTCCCGAACTTGTGCTATCGCCAATGGTAGCATTGATATTAAGTGTATTGTCTCCACAATCAACCAAGGTACGGAAGTCTGTAATGTCAGACCAGTCGCCCAAATCAGAACCACAA
>CALEPD010000301.1 GCA_937910265.1 uncultured Bacteroidales bacterium | reverse complement strand
AGGGTGGTGCCGGTACCAGCACCAACATGGCTGCCAATGAGGTAATCGCCAACTTGGCTCTCGAACGCATGGGTCACAAACGTGGTGAATATGAATTCTGCTCACCCAACGACGTTGTTAACGCATCACAAAGTACCAACGACGCATATCCTTGCGCTATCCACATGGCACTCTGCCTCGAGCACCTCGAGTTTATGCCTTGCTTGGAGAAAATGATTGAAGCTCTTGACAAAAAATCACAAGAGTTCTCACATGTTATCAAAATGGGTCGTACCCAGTTGCAGGATGCAGTTCCTATGACTCTCGGCCAGACCTTCAGCGGTTTTGCTGACGCTCTTCGCGGCGAACTTGCCAACCTCCGCAGCTCAGCCGATGAGTTCCTCATTGTAAACATGGGTGCCACCGCTATCGGAACCGGCATCTGCTCGAAACCCGGTTACAGCGAAGCTTGTATCAAGGCTCTCAGAAAAGTCACTGGCTGGAACATCAGCTTGGCCGACAACTTGATTGAAGCCCCCAGCGCTACCAGTTGCATGATTCAGTACAGCAGCGCCATGAAACGCTTGGCCATCAAGATCAACAAAATGTGCAACGACCTCCGTCTCCTCAGCAGCGGTCCCCGTTGCGGATTGCACGAAATCAACTTGCCCGAGCGTCAGCCCGGCAGCAGCATCATGCCCGGTAAGGTTAACCCCGTTATCCCCGAGGTTATGAACCAAGTTTGCTACAAAGTTATCGGTAACGACGTATGTATCACCCTCGCTTCTGACAATGGTCAGCTCGAGCTCAACGTTATGGAACCCGTTATCGCCTACACCTTGTTCGAAAGCATCCACTTGCTCGAAAACGGTATCAACACCCTCCGTACACTCTGTATCGAAGGTATCACCGCCAACGAAGACCGTTGCCGTCAGTTGGTTGAACGCAGCATCGGTATCGTTACCATGCTCAACCCCATCATTGGTTACAAACAAAGTACCAAGATTGCAAAAGAGGCTGCTGAAACCGGTCGTGGTGTTTACGAGCTCGTTCTCGAACACAACATCCTCACCAAAGAGCAACTCGATGATATTCTCAGACCTGAGAATATGATCAAGCCTGTAGATTTGACCCTCAAAAAGTAACTATCTACCCGCTAATATTCTTCAAGCAGTGCCCCTATTTTGGGGCGCTGTTTGTGTTTACATGCAAGGCGTAACACAACGTGACGAATTGTGACGGTGCAAGAACCATGACATTGACCCAATAGAAAGCCAATAATCACAAAAAGGCATAAAAGGGGGTAGCGGTGCTGTTATTTCACCGCGATGCAATAGACTTCGTCGACACCATTGATGGAAGAGAGCGAGTTCATGACATCACGCAATTCGGCGGCGGAGTGTACAGCAAAATCGACATTGCAGGTGGCGATACGGTCGCTGTTTTCGGTAAAGAGTTTTGTGATGGTCAAATGATGGCGTTCGCTGATACACTCGACCAAATCGCTCAACAGATGGTAGCGGTCGACACCCTGCACACATACAGTTACTGGATAGAGCAGGTCGGCATTTTCGCGGAAATCGACAGCCACAATCGAATCGCCTTGCTGGGAAGCCAAACGGATGGCGGTGGCACAATTGCGTTTGTGCAGAGTTACCGAGCCATTGGCACTCTTGAAGCCCACAACCTCATCGCCGGGCAAGGGTCGGCAATCGGGACAGCGTTCGTAATCGAGTTTGACGCAGTTGGTAATCAAACTGCGCAGGTTGCGTTTTGCCTTATAGGTAATTACATGGTCAATCCAATCGACATCGGGGTGCGACTGGGGGTCGGTACCTATTTCGACACAGTCACCACGGTGCAACACAGTTTTAATGGACGATAGTTTACCGTTGATGCGCGCAAATACAGCATGCTCGCCCACTTGGCTGTGAATTTCGTAGGCGAAGTCGATGGCGGTGGCGCCTTTGGGCAATATAATGCCTTTGCCCTTGGGGGTGAAGACACGTATATCGTCGTTGTAGAACGAAGCGGTGACGCCGTCCATATAATCCATTTCCTGAGAATGGTAGGCGACATCATGCAGCACATCTTTAAATTTGTCAATCCATGAGAGGACATTTTCCTCGGTACGTTCGGCAGTGCACCCCAACTGTGAATTGCGGACCATTCGTTTGGAGGATATGTGAACCTCTTCCCATGCGCCCTGCTCGTTGAAAAGACGGACGTGGAAACTTTGGTAGCCGTTTTCCTTCGGAGAATCGATGTAGTTGGAAACACTTCCGGGCTGCTCCTTGAAATGGTTGGTCAACTCAGCATAAATGAGCAGTATGTTGAGTTTTTCGTCCTTGAGACATTTGTCGAAACAGTCGAGTTGCTGATTGACAGTATGCTGCGAATTGTAAACGATACGGATGTAGTGTTTGCCGTCGATGTGATGGAAGTCGCGGCCAGAATTCTGCATTTTGCGCCAGATGGTGTAAGGGGTGCGATAAAGTACCTGAACTGACACGTCGATACCTATGGCAGAAA
>CALEPD010000300.1 GCA_937910265.1 uncultured Bacteroidales bacterium | reverse complement strand
CGTTCACTTTCATCCTTCGATGTCTCTGCATAGATAGGATGATGGCCTACTAACCAATGTATATCGATATTATACTGTAAATGATTGTTTTATGATTGGATTTGCAATAATAGGTAACAAACAGGTTATATTTTCATGCAGCGAGAAGAAAAAATAGAGTAAGCCTACTCCGCTTTCTGCTGTAACAACTTTTGGTATGTGTGCGGTCAATCCAGTGAAATTTCTTTTAATGAACTGTCGGCGCGATAACGGTATACAAAAAAAGGGGAAATATCCGCAGAGAGAAAGTAAAACGACATCCGTTCTCCTTGCTCTATAAATAGGGACAAAGAAGAACGAATGCACATTGCAGGCTTTGATACAAACAGGCTTAAAAGTATGACATAATATCGCTTTATAATGAATCCTCTGATGGTATGTTTTCATAGAACCATAACGAGACATCGGCATATCGGAACTTTTGCTTTGCCAGATGCGGAAAGTAAGCTCCCTTATATCGTCGTAGCCGCTCGCCGTCAAGCATGAAACCGGCATTATAAGCATTGGCATAGAATCGCAGCTTCTCCTGCTCCGACTCGAACTTCATTCTGCGGAACCGATGTTGCACAACCCGGCAGAACAATGCCAGGTACTTCATTTGCCAATCCTGTTGTTCAAGTCTTCTGACCCGCTCGATACGTGCGCTTCGACCCTCCTTGCCCGCCATCTGTACCTCGGGGAACGATGTGAGCAATGTATCCGCTTCCTGAATATAGCGTTCCAACTGCTCGACGAACGATGGCTTCATCTGAAACCACCCGATCGAAAAATCTGCATAACCTTTACCCATCTGCACATACAACGTTTTGAGTGCGTAGGTCTGTGCCTTGTCGGTCATACTGCCGTACTGCGATATTTCGGGTGCCACGATTGCGAACAAAAAGCCAGCAGGGACACCAGAGCTCTCTGACGCAATTTCAAATTCGGTCTTGTGTGCCGTCCAGAACGAAAGAGCTTCCCTGCACTCTGACGCATACACCTCGGAATAAGCTCGACCTTGTGCGATGCAGCATACCGGCAAAAGGAAGAGCAGGAATCCGAACACACGCTCAGTCAAGTGCATATTCGTAAACCGCCAACTCCTGATTCTCAATCGAGTACCATCTAAAGACTCGCTTAGGATCATCGTAAAAACATCCCAATGCGGGCGCTTTGCCGAAACGCTGTCCATCTACTACCACATAGTCAAAGCCATATTCGGAATGGAAGCTGTGCCCATTCACATCCATACTAATACTACTGTCATAATATCCCCCGGTTGACGGGAGTGTAGTCACGACACCGTTTTCATTGAGATATTCTACCCCATTCTTGCGGTAATGGAAGGAGTAATCACCGTTCTCAGAAAACTTTATATCGCTGTAAATTGCATCGAACGGGCCATAGTCTCCATCGTGGGTTCTGATGCAGGTATAATCGTACTCCGATTTAGAATCGGCAGGACGATAGCAGAACAAGTATTTCCCTGCGCTATTGATGTTCACATCGCCGATGTAGGAGTATGGTCCCAGTTCAAGGCCGTCGATACAGGCGTACATTTCTCCAGATGTCTTTTCGTAAGCGTAAGCGTAGCGCCCGTTATCGAGATACCTTAAATCCCGTGCGGAAGGGTAGGGTCCGCGATCTGTCATCCCGCTTATTTTGATGTAATAACCGTCACGAAACGTATGAAACATAAAGGCATAATGGCTGCTGTCATGGTAGTAAATATCATCGATATTTGCATTAGGCTGTAGTTCAATGCCTTCGGGAACTCCGGGCAAATACAATTTATTCGCGCTTTGATAAACAAGCTCTCCACTTTCTGTCAAGCAATAACAGCGAGCGCGCTCTTTGCCGTCAGTAACACGCACTCCATTCTTTACTACATAGGGCTTTGAGTCATTTTTGCCTTGGCTGATATTTGCGTGTTCGCCGTAGACGGTATATGCGTAATCTCCCCTATCGTTTACATATAGAACACCAATTTCTTTGCCGGTAATGAACTCCCCATTTAAATACCGCCCGTCTTTTGTGCTGTAAATGTAGTTGCGCCCCTCAACATACGGCCACTCCTCCTGATCATCCAGTTTTCTCACGTAGCCGTTATACGCCACTACTCCGTAGTCCAAAACTTTTGTTATCGTCGATGTCCTTATCTGTCCGCCTTTGTTCTCGAACACTTTGTTTGCCAACACATAATGGTAGCTGACCGGATGATTCCATTTCGTTCTCCAGTCCCAGTCTTTGCTCCACCAGATTCTTTCGTATGGTCCTTCTCTCTTGCCTCCTCTGTTGACATAATACCCATCCCTGTCCCTTTCTTTAATGACATACCCGTCCGGGAGCGTCGGGTCGATGTAGCCGATGAAGTCAGCCATGCCGGCTTCAGTGACTCGACTCCACGGCAGCGGAATGCGTTTACCGTTGAACACGAACGCACACTTGTTCGTCAGCGTATCCGTCACCACAAAAGCGAACCGGTATTCGTCGAGCTTGCATTGGATAAGATGCTCGTCGTACATTATTACTTCGTTTGGAGCGAGAGTGTATAACACTTTTCTTGTCGGGTTCTGTGCGGCGACATCGACAGAGAAAAAAAACGACAAAATCAAGATGGATAAAAATGTTCTCATATGTTATATATTTTCAGTAGTTTATCTGTTCATAAAATCCTCCCATACGCCTTTATCGATATCCTCGTCTTTGGGTCGTATCTTCTTGAAAAGGTCAGTATCCATTATTCTGCCGGCCAAATTCAGACCCCAATACATACCCAGACCTCCCGGCATCACAGAGATCACGAGAAGCCAATTGGGAGGATTGTCAAAAAGAGCACTGACTAAAATAGGACCTGGTAATCCCAGTAAAGCACAGAGCAAAACCATACAAGCCAGCGGAAGCACCAAAAACAGAACGATGCTCAAGATGCCCCACAATAAGTATAGAACTATCCGGAGGGGAAAACATATAGGCGACAACAGCCTGACGATTTTCCGAACTTTCGATTTCATATAATCTCTTTTTAGAAGTCAATGTATGTCTCTGTCACCACTGCAACATACAGCCGCGGCAGATGGCGACAACAATGAACACAGTTAGTATCAGCAATCCGTTTACACGCGTAAAACTGTCGTATTTCAGATGCTCATAGACACCGACACCCGCTTCGTCCGAGGTATATTCCTTGCTCAGCATATAGTTGAAGCTCCAGCGGTAAATCCCGTAGATGAACAGGACTTGGACGGCGGCAACAATGCGGTTAATCAATCCCATGCCGAGGTACCCCATCAGACTATAGAGTATGTCGTGAACGCCATCCACTCCGTTCACGCCCGCAATCACGGCGAAAACGTAACCGAGGATAATCAGGAAAATGTTTCCCCTCTTGTATTTTATGGTGTCGGGAAGTTCTTTTCTATAAGCATAGCTTTCTTCAAGTTTCTTTCTGTCAATTTCCATACGTCATGTGTATTAAGGGGTTTGAATACTATTTGCTCTGGTTTATAGCCCATCTTAAGGCAAGTAACATTGTGCCGAAAAGAATAACCACATGGTGGGTTTTCACTAATTTCACCAGAATAGGCATAAAGACGAGAATGCCTATGGCGAGGGCAGCCACAATGACTACGGGAATTGCATCCGACAACTTGGCCTGCTCGGAATCGAAAAATGAGAAGCGTATCTGACGGGTAAAAAACAGCCAGACAGCAGCCGCATACAACGTCCCCTGTATGATGGCAGGTGTCAACAAGTCGCTCATGCTTTCCCCGAAGTATATCCCAATCTGTTGAAATGCGTAATAGGCTATGAATGTCCCGACAAACATAAAAGCGGAATATCCACAACTTCAAAAGAAGCAATCTTATAAAGAGGAACATAAATTTCGCCGTTCATTTCAAGAGGTTTTCCAACATTCCAGAAAAACTTGATTTCAC
>CALEPD010000299.1 GCA_937910265.1 uncultured Bacteroidales bacterium | reverse complement strand
TTAGGGACTCCCCAATAATAGGTTGGCATGACAAATCCCACAGGTTCGCCATTGGCTATAGTGAAGGGGGAATTGTCGCCCCTGCCGATTTCGTAAAGTTTGTCGCCGTTGGCCTCAGCCATACGTTTGGCAACATGACGGCTGTTGCCCGTAGCCGAAAAATAGAAAATCATACACCGATAACGCAAAACAGGCAACTATCGTATGGACCGGCGGCACGAAAGACAAACTCCACGCACGACGATGCACAGGAAAGGAGGGAACGATTGAAAAACAAAAAAGGGAACTGATTGAATCAGTTCCCTTTGGTTGTCCCACCAGGATTCGAACCTAGACAGACAGAACCAAAATCTGTAGTGCTACCATTACACCATGGGACAATGCTTGTTGTTAAGATCAAATGGTGTTTTATCTCTTAAAAGCGGGTGCAAAAGTACTATTATTTTTCAATTCCACCAAATTAATTTTGCTTTTTTCTCAAAAACAAACATTTAAACAGCATCTTGGCTTCATGTACATTGGAATCAACAAAGGAGAGATGTAGTGTTTTGAGCTTTTTTATGGAAAGATGAGAAAAACGGAAGCAAAATGTCCGTCAGCCTATTGCACAGAGGGCGTCAGCATCACGCACTGTCTGAAACAATTTGAAAAAAAACACTATATCATCATTCCAGAGTCAAGAGTAAACGGAATTTTACCACCAACGTTCAAAGGACACATATAAACTTATCATACAGACACATAACCCAACAACACAAACATCAAGACCGAAGCCCGGTAGCGGCAGAAAACAAAAAACACATGCATCGAGAACCGCTTTGCGGCATCGTTATGCATGCGCACTCAATAAAAAAACGAAATTGACGTTTTCCAATCATGTTGAACAAGGTACTTATCATTTATACCGGGGGCACCATCGGCATGGTGCAAGACGAAAACGGATCGCTGCATCCATTCGCCCTCGACCGCATATACGACGCAGTTCCGCAACTGAAGAGCTGTCAATACCAGATTGACTCTCATCAATTGGACAACATTATTGACTCGTCGAACATGACCCCTTCGTTTTGGGTTGACATTGCCAATGTTATAGAGCAAAACTATGCTCGGTATGACGGTTTCGTTGTGTTACACGGCACCGACACGATGGCGTACACCGCATCGGCATTGAGTTTTATGTTCAAGAACCTTTCGAAACCCATTGTGCTTACCGGAAGCCAGCTACCGCTGGGCATGCTTCGCAGCGACGGAAGAGAAAACATCATCTGCGCGTTAGAGATAGCCGCCTCGACACAGGTGAGGATTCCCGAGGTGTGTATCTTTTTCGAGAACCGCCTGTACAGAGGCAACCGCAGCACCAAGGTGAGTGCCGAGAATTTTGACGCTTTCAACAGCTATAATTACCCATCGCTCGCGAAAGCCGGAATCAACATCACCTACAAAGAGCACTTGATACTGCCCATGCCTACCGAACCGCTTTCGGTGCGCAAACATTTTGACAATCACATAGCCGTGCTCAAACTCTTCCCGGGCATTACGCCGGCAGTGGTGCGGAGTGTGGTAATGAGCGAGGAGATAAAAGGCATTGTGATAGAGACCTACGGCTCGGGCAACGCACCTACGGAGCCATGGTTTATCGAATTGCTGCAACAGGCTACCGAGAGAGGGATTGTGCTGCTTAATGTGACGCAATGCAAAGCAGGTGCCGTGCACATGCGCCAATACGCCGCCAGCTGCGACCTTGACCGCATTGGCGTGGTGGGAGCCAGCGACATAACGATTGAGGCTGCCGTAACGAAGCTGATGTACCTCCTGGGACAATATCCGAACGACACACAACGTGTGAAACAGCGTTTAACCGAATCGCTCAGAGGCGAATTATCATAAGGTGGCTTCTGTAAAATTTCAAATTTGAGAAAAAACGAGAAAGCAATTTATAGAACCCACCATAACAACATACCGCCGTGCGTACACTAAAGACCTTATGCATCTTCACCTTGCTCCTTGCCATGACACAGCAAGCGTTGGGGCAGATAACGCAATTGGGGTCGTACGACAAGCGCCCGGCACATTTCGGCATAAAGATGGGTATCTCCCAATCGAAATTCGATTTCACCGCATCGACCGACGAGGAGCTGGGCGAATTGCTTCACGGCGCCACATCGTATTATATGCCGGGATTCCTCATATCGGCTCTCGCCGACATCAGAATGGGAGAACACTTCAGTTTCAGATGTTTGCCAGGCATCATGCTGACCACACGGAGCCTTGAATACTCATGGAACCAAACAACCGCTTCGTCGCACCTGTACGAACACTCGCGCAACGTGGAATCAGTTTATGGAGAGCTTCCCATTGAGTTGAAATACAGAGCCCTGCGCTGGCACAACTTCAGACCATACGTAACAGGCGGAGTATGCTACGGATTTGACTTCGCATCGCTGCGGGACAACCGCAACAACACCAATGAATCAATCATACGACTGAGTTCACACGATTTCCGATACACCACCGGTGTCGGGTTGGATTTTTTCCTACGATATGTGAAGTTTGCAGTTGAATTCAGAATGGCGTTCGGAGTCACCGACCTCAAGGTGAACGACGATGATATCCATTCGCAAATTGCCACCGACCTGTATTCGAGGACCTACACCATCTGCTTCTCGTTTGAGGGGTAGTATTCAACACCCGCAACCATGACAACCATAGAGATTGACCTTACTCCCGAACAATATCACTGCCAAGAGGCGCTTCATGCCGCTATTGCACGCCAGAAAGGCATTACAGCAATAGGACACACTCGTGTTGTACGCCGCAGTCTCGACTTGCGCGGACAGATACGATACCACACCACACTGGAGATATACCACCCCGACGAGCCCGTTGCCGAGATTGACTACAGCGGCCAGTACAAAGACTGCCGCAATGCACCGGAAGTGGTGATTGTAGGTGCGGGACCCGCCGGTTTGTTTGCCGCCCTGCGCGCATTGGAGTTGGGATTGCGTCCCATTGTGATAGAACGCGGAAAACCTGTGGAGCAACGCAAATACGACATTGCCCGCATCACACGCAACAAAGAGATAAACCCCGACAGCAATTGGTGCTTCGGCGAAGGCGGTGCAGGCACATACAGCGACGGGAAGCTGTACACCCGCAGCACAAAGCGTGGCGACATCGGCGAGGTGCTACGCAAATTTGTGGAACACGGCGCGTCGCCACAAATAACCATTGACGCCCACGCCCATATCGGCACCGACAAGCTGAGCGACATCATCGCCAACATGCGCCATACCGTTGAATGCCACGGCGGAAGTTATCATTTCGACACCAGAATCACCGACTTCATCATAACCGACAATACTGTATGCGGCGTGACCGACCAGCACGGCAATCGTTACGAAGGAATAGCCGTGGTACTTGCCACCGGACATTCGGCCCGCGACATCTACGAACTGTTCGACCGCAAACAATGGGCCTTGGAGGCAAAGCCTTTTGCCCTCGGCGTGCGGATAGAGCATCCGCAGCAACTCATCGACGACATACAGTACCACCGTCGCCGCAACAAACACCTCCCCCCTGCCGCCTACAGCTTGACAGCCCAATGCAACGGCCATGGCGTGTTTTCGTTCTGCATGTGTCCCGGCGGCATCATTGTGCCCGCCTCGACAGGTGGCAACCAGCAAGTGGTGAACGGCATGAGCAACTCGATGCGCAACTCGAAGTTTGCCAACAGTGGCATTGCCGTAACCGTAGGCATCGAGGATGTGCCGCAGTATGCCCATCACGGAGCCCTGGCGCTGTTGCGTTTCCAACAAGATGTGGAGCAACAGGTGTTCCTATCGGCAGGAAGCAGCATCAACGCTCCCACTCAACGGCTTACCGATTTCTGCGAGGGCCGCACGTCGCGAACACTCAACCCCAGCAACTACATGGGCGAATGTGTCTTGGTGCCGGTACACCAAGCCCTCCCACCCTTTGTGACGGAAGCCCTGCGGGCAGGATTCCGCCAGTTTGACAAAAAGATGAGGGGATTTTACACCCACGAAGCCTCGATACTAGCAGTGGAGAGCCGCACATCATCGCCTGTACGCATTCCCCGCGACAGCACATTCCAACACATCCAACTCCGCAAACTCTATCCTTGTGGCGAGGGAGCCGGCTATGCCGGAGGAATTGTTTCGTCGGCCATCGACGGAATCAACTGCATGAACAAAATAGCACAAAGCATATCAACGGCCGATGGATTTTGAACTAATATCTGAATTTGCGCCCATGGGCGACCAACCCGCCGCCATCGACATGCTGACCGAAGGAATACGCAACGGCCAGCGTGCCCAAGTGCTTTTAGGCGTTACGGGAAGCGGCAAAACCTTCACAGTGGCCAATGTCATTGCACAGCTCAACCGTCCGACTCTGATACTGAGCCACAATAAAACATTGGCGGCACAGCTGTACGGAGAGTTCAAGCAGTTCTTCCCCAACAACGCCGTTGAATACTATGTAAGCTACTACGACTACTATCAACCCGAAGCATACATCGCCGCATCGAACACCTATATTGAGAAAGACCTTGCCATCAACGATGAGTTGGAAAAACTGAGAATCAGAGCCTCTTCGGCACTGCTCAGCGGCAGACGCGACGTGATTGTTGTGTGTTCAGTAAGCTGCATCTACGGCATCGGAAACCCCGACGAATTCAAGAAAGGCACCATCACGCTGAAAGTAGGCGACCGCATCAACCGCGACGACCTGCTGTTCAAATTGCTCAACGGACAATATGTGCGCAACGAAATTGAATTCACAAACGGCCGCTTCCGCGTGAAAGGCGACACCGTAGACATATTCCCATCGTTTGCCGACTTCTGCTACAGGGTTTGTTTCTGGGACAATGAAATAGAAAGCCTATCGAGTTTCGACCCCATAAGCGGACGAACCATTGAACGGCTTAACGAGACTGTCATTTACCCTGCCTCGAACTTCCTTACCAGCAAAGAATGCATGGCCGAGGCATTGCACAACATACAGCAGGACATGTACAAACGTCGCGACCATTTCATACGGGATGACCGCATGCTTGAAGCCAAACGATTGGAGGAGCGCGTAAACTACGATGTCGAGATGATACAGGAATTGGGATACTGCAGTGGCATAGAGAATTACTCCCGCTATTTCGACGGACGCAAGGAAGGAACGCGCCCGTTCTGTCTCATCGACTATTTCCCCGACGACTTCCTGCTGGTGGTTGACGAAAGCCACGTAACCATCCCCCAAATTGGAGCCATGTATGGTGGCGACCGCAGCCGTAAGACCGCATTGGTTGAATATGGCTTCCGCCTGCCATCGGCTTTCGACAACAGGCCCCTTACCTACGAGGAATTTTATCAACTGACCGGACAAACCATTTACATCAGTGCCACCCCAGCCGACTATGAACTATCCGAAGCAGAAGGCATTGTGGTGGAACAGGTTATTCGCCCAACCGGACTACTTGACCCCATTATTGAAGTGCGACCCGCCACATCGCAGGTGGACGATCTGCTGAACGAAATAGAGGACACCATCGACAACAACGAACGTGTATTGGTCACAACGCTCACCAAGCGTATGGCAGAAGAATTAAGCCAATACCTCAACAACCTGGGCATCCGCACCAAATACATACACAGCGATGTGGACACACTTGAAAGAGTGGAGATTATGCGCGACCTGCGTATGGGTGTGTTCGATGTGCTTGTTGGCGTGAA
>CALEPD010000298.1 GCA_937910265.1 uncultured Bacteroidales bacterium | reverse complement strand
CTGGATGCCCAGCCTCTGTGTGCTGCAACATAGCTAAACGGTCCACTATCTCATTGTTTAACCACAATTTTCCCATAATCTATTTCTATTTTAAGCGGTTAGCATTGGTTTTATAATTCGTTTCATCCATGCAGGCATCATATCTACATCTTTAGCAAGTGTCTCCTTGTTAGTTTCTTTCGATACCAATTGTTGGATTATATTTAGTTCTTCTTCTCCTACATTCTCTTTCTTTAGAGCCTTAAGAGCCTGAACAAGTAAAGAAATGAGACGAGTACTATAACAGAAATTCTTGGGTACACCTCGTTTTAATACTACTTTCCTATTGGATAGGTTTACAGTTCGCTCGCTTCCTGTAGTAAGGTATGTGTAATTCATTGGTACCTGAGTTGATAATCCTAGTGCATTCAGAGCTGTCATGCCTGATGGCAATACCTCTGCGTTATCTCTAGTTGCAATCGCCTGTACCACCTTATCAACCGATGGCAATACAACTCCAAATTTGCTTTTCCTCGGTTTGGTATATATTCCATGTGCAATTTTAACAAGTATACCTTCAGTCGTTAACTCAGACAAAATGCTTCCCACAAATTCTGTGTGGTATTCAGGGAAATCTGACCGAAACAGAATGCAATCTTCTGGCATCGCTTCTATGCGTTGCCTAAGAGTAATACCATCTATCGAATATTCATTAGTCATATCACCTTTGAAATTTTGATGATTTTTCAAATGCAAAGATACAAAAAGGATTCAAATAAATGATGAATGCCAAGCATTATTTTTCGTTAAGTTCGAAAATACATATTTTGGTATAGTCAATATTAAGGTGGGTTCTATAAATTCCACATTTTAAAAATTTATCATTAACATGAGTGAGTCCATATTTTTCAGCGCTTTCGCCCTTATTTCGGCATCTTTTCGATTGTCAGTTGGTTACAATGCACCACATTGCGCTCTCCTTCCGCACGGAAATGTGCTCGAAATAAGAACAAAATCGCACGAAAGCAATTTATAGAACCCACCTTAATACCATTCCTTTAAACAATTCTCTCATTTCTCGGTTGGTAACTCAATTATTTTACAACTTGCCGACCAAGAATAGAAATATGCTTCTTGGGGGAAATAAAAACAACGGGAACTTTATGACATCAATTCATAGAGTTCCTGTTGAATTATTTATGATTAGCAGTTTATTATATTTTACTTTTCGGTTCATGCGTAGGAATGGTCGTATGCCCCAATATACGGTTTACGATCCCACTGGGAACACCCTTGCTGAGAGCAAGCGTAGCGAACCCATGTCTCGTGCAATGGAATGAAATATTCTTTGAAATACCACACTCTTTTATCATCTTTTTCAGTGGTTTACAGATGTTCGAACAGTTGAGATTAGGGAAATACATGTTTGGTCTCTTAAAATTGATTATATCGCTTGATTATCTGCATGTGGCAGAGAATAGAAAAATGGTTCGATTTTTCCGAAGATAATGTGTATTTTTGCAAAACGAATTATGAGAAAAACGTTTCTGACATATTTACTGCTGCACATTTGGATTCCCCTGGCCATGGGGGTGGGTATGAATGAGAGCGACAGCACCGCGAAGCATCGCCAACGGTATGTTGCGAACCGCAGCACTCCGGAGCGGATGGTGATTGTGTCGCGTCCACAATTTGAGGAGCAGCTGCAGCCTTATATAGCATGGAAACGGGAGATGGGATATGAGGTGGATGAGTTTTACGCCGACAGCAACAGCAGGGATATGATAAAACAGCATCTGCAGGCGCTGTACGACAATGCCACAGAGCTGCATGCCGCCCACAGGTATATCCTGATTGTGGGCGATGTGGAGCACATACAATCGTTTATAGGACAGCACAAGCCATCGGACGAGTTTGTGACCCATATCACCGACATGTACTATGGCGAATACACGGGCGACTACATACCCGAGGCAATGGTTGGACGATGGTCGGTGGCCGACAGTGCTGACCTGGAAATTGTTATGGCCAAGAGTCTGGCCTATGAACGGGGACAACAACGCGACATGGAGTATCTGTCGCACACGTTGCTGGTTGCCGGAAGAGAATTCGGAAGTCCCGCACCCACCACCACCAATGGGCAAATAAACTATACCAAGCGTCAACTTATGGCGCATGACGCCAGTCTGGACACCCACTGCTTCTACAATCCCAGTTCGAAACAACAGGTCGACAGCATAGCCGGACTGATGGGCATGGGAATGGGGTATGTGACCTATACGGGACACTGCAACATAGGCGGTTGGCTCAATCCGAACATCAACAACACCACCATCGCCACCATTGGCGACACAGGACGTTACGGGGTATATGTAAACAACTGCTGCAGCTCGAATGCCTTTGGAGGAAGCTGCTTCGGGGAACGTCTGCTGCGCAAGGCCGACGGCGGAGCTGTGGGGGTTGTCGGAGCCACCAACGAGACCTTGTGGAACGAGGATTATATATGGAGCGTGGGAGCCAAGCTTCCCGCTGTGCTGGAGCCTTTGTACGACTCGTCGAGGCTTGGTGCGCTGGACCGGCTGATACACATAAACGGAGAAAGCCGTAACGCGCAAGCCCGGACCTTGGGCGAGATGCTGTGGGCAGGGAACTATGCAGTGACGCAGCTGGGCTCACGCTATGACGCCTATTATTGGGAAATATACTGCATACTCGGCGACCCAACGCTGATGCCATATATAGGCATGCCCGACACGATGACCGTTCATGTGCCTGACACGATGGAGATGGGGGTATCGCATTTTGAGGTACAAACAAACCGTCGGGGTGCTGTGGTGGCGGCAACTTCGGGAGACAGCCTGCTGGGTGTTGCGGTGACCGACTCGACTGGAGTTGGCGTGATACACCTCACCCATGGACGGGAAGAGGCATACATAACCGTAACCACAACATCACAATTCTGCCTGCCGCATAAAGACACCATCGTGCTGTCACGACCAGCCAACGGCCGTCTGACCGTAGTGAA
>CALEPD010000297.1 GCA_937910265.1 uncultured Bacteroidales bacterium | reverse complement strand
TCGACACTGAATGGTGGGGCATGCCTCTTTACAGGCGCTGTCGCCTGTAGGGGGCGTTTTTATTGGTTTCCCTCCAAGCCCTGTATCCTTACGCTCTCGGCGTGTATTTTTTCGTAAAGCTCTTTGATGAGCTGCGGTGAAAGGCCGAGCGTTTCAGCCTGTGCGATGCGCTGTTCAACCACTTGCCGGTATCTGTTGGGTTGGAAAATGGTGATGTTGTGGCTGGCCTTGATATAGGCAATCTCTTTCGACACCTGCATGCGGTTGCTCAGCTGTTTTATGATTATCGAGTCAATCTCGTCAATTTTGTTTCTGAGGTTGGTCAATCTCTCGTCGGCTATTTCGCTGTTGTTTCGCTGTTGCAGGTTGCACAATATCGCCCTTGCCTCATCGGGGGTAATCTGTTGTGCCGAATCGGTCAGGGCATTTGCAGGGTCTGGGTGGCACTCAATCATATATCCGTCTGTACCCAGGTTTGCTGCGGTTTGCATCAGCGGCATGACAAGCTCACGTTTGCCTCCAATGTGGCTCGGGTCGCACAGAATGGGAATCTCGGGCATTGTGCGCTTCAAGTCGAGCGGAACTTCCCATATCGGACTGTTGCGGTAGCCGCTGGTGTCGCCATAGATGTAGAATCCGCGGTGCACTGCGGCAATGTTTTCGATGCCGGCCTGCGCAATCCGTTCAATGGCACCCATCCACAGCCGTATGTCCGGCGATATGGGGTTTTTCACAAGCACGCCTATCCCGCAGCCCTTCAGCGCTTCGGCAATCTCGCCCACCATGAAGGGGTTTCCCGTGGTTCGGGCGCCAATCCACACAGCGTCGATGCCGTAACGCAACGCCAGGTTCACGTGTTCGGGGCTGGCCACCTCGCAGCAGAATTTGGGACGATTCTCATCGCCATAGCGCTCTCTGATTTCCTTAATCCATTGCAGCGCAATCTCGCCGTGTCCCTCAAAGCCCCCCGGACGGGTGCGGGGTTTCCATATCCCGCAGCGAATCATCGCTATTTCGGGTATCTCTTGCAATTTCGCGGTGACCGAGGCTAACTGTGTGTGGCTTTCCACACTGCACGGACCAGCAATGATATATGGCCTTTTGTTGGTTTTGAATAGGTTGCCCATAATGAACTTGTGCTCTATTTTCTGGCAAAGTTACAATAAAAATAATAATAATGAGTTATTTTTAACAAAAGGTGGGTTCTATGAAATTGCTGAAAAATGGGACTCGCACATGTTGATGATTAATTTTAAAATGTGGAATTTATAGAATCCACCAAAGTATACCGTTATGAAGATCCGCTACCTGAAAGTCAAGAATTGGTTGTTCGCCACATTGTTGGGCGCAATCGGTTTCACTGCTTGCAACTCATCTAAAAACACTGTCAAACAGCAGCCGCAGGACGAGCCTGAAGACGATGTTGTTGTTGCCCCGCGTCCCGAGGTGATTGCCATGTATGGCGTTCCCACCATCGATTATAGGGTGAGCGGCACCGTTACCAACGAACAGGGCGAGCCCCTCAAGGGTATGCAGGTGGTCTTGCTTAACAATACCATCAACGCCGACGCCGATTCTATTTATGGCAATCCGGAGTATATCAACAATTATGTCCGTGAGGCATCCGACACCACCGATGTCAATGGCGCCTTTGAGACCAATGTGAAGGATATGCCCTCCGAGTCGGTCAGACTGCTTGTCCGCGACCGCGACGGCGAGGCCAACGGCTGGTACGAGAATGTGATGATTGAGATACCCGTCTCACAGGACGATGTGAAGGATCAAGGTCAGGGCTGGTTCCTCGGCACCGCCGAAAAGAATGTCACAGTCAAGGTAAAAAAGATTGAGCAATGAGCCGCTTGTCTCTACGACAGAAGCTGGGTCTTGAACTATCGCGTAAAATAAGGCATAACAATTATCAGTTACATCCCTTGCGTTCCCTCTTTTGGGAATGTACGCTGCGATGCAACATGCACTGCAGGCATTGCGGAAGCGACTGCAAGGTACAGGCCGATGTCCCCGATATGCCAGCCGACGATTTCCTCAAAGTTGTCGATTCGCTCACACCGCACGTCGATCCCCATACAACTTTCATTATCATGACCGGTGGCGAGGCGCTGCTTCGTCCCGACATCGAATATGTCGGAGCCCAGCTCAACCGGCGCGGCTATCCTTGGGGAATGGTCTCCAACGGCCACCTGCTCGACGGGAGGAGGCTCAGTTCACTGCTCGCGGCCGGCATGCATTCCATGTCAATTTCCATCGATGGATTTGAGGAGCAACACAATTGGATTCGCGGCAATGTCGACTCTTTTTCCCGTGCTTGCCGTGCCATCTCTCTGTTGGCGGCCACAAAAGGATTCCTTTGGGATGTGGTTACCTGCGTCAATCCGCAGAATTATCCCCACCTGGCCCAATTCAAAGAGTTTCTCATCTCTCTCGGAGTGCGTCGTTGGCGCATCTTCTCCATCTTCCCGATGGGCAGGGCGGCCAACGATCCCCAGTTGCAACTCACTCCTGCGCAGTTGCGTGGCATACTCGATTTCGTTAAAGAGTCTCGCAAAACCGACTCCCGTATCCATGTAAGTTATGCGTGCGAAGGATTTTTGGGCGAGTACGAGGCTCAGGTAAGAGACCACTTCTTTTATTGCCGGGCAGGTGTCGAGGTGGCCTCAATCTTGTGCGATGGTTCCATCTCGGGCTGCACCTCTATGCGAAGCAACATGTATCAAGGCAACATCTACCACGACGATTTCTGGGATGTATGGCAAAACAGATTCGAGAAATACCGCAACCGTGAGTGGACTCGGAAAGGCGCTTGCCGCGATTGCAAAATGTGG
>CALEPD010000296.1 GCA_937910265.1 uncultured Bacteroidales bacterium | reverse complement strand
TTCGGTCAATATCCACCGCGGCTGTTTTGGCGGTTGTTCGTTTTGTACCATTTCCGCGCACCAAGGCAAACAGATTGTGTCGCGTAGCGAATCCTCTATATTGCGTGAGGTTGAGTTGCTCACAAAACAGGAAGGATTTCATGGGGTAATCTCTGATTTGGGTGGCCCGTCCGCCAACATGTACCGTATGTCTGGCAAAAACAAGGATCTCTGCAAACGTTGTTCCCGATATAGTTGTATTCATCCGTCGCTCTGTGCAAACCTCGATAGTAATCATAAGCGTCTTACCGACCTTTATGCAAAAGTTCTTGCGGTGCCGGGTGTAAAGCATTTGTATATAGGCAGTGGCATCAGGTGCGATTTGTTTACCAACGAAAATTATGGCTGGAAGTACTTCAACAACGTTGTCGTCAATCATGTTGGTGGCCGATTGAAGGTGGCCCCTGAGCATACCGAGCAACATGTGCTTGATGCTATGCGTAAACCTTCGCATAAGATGTTTCTTAAGACGAAAGCCGAATTCGATGACATCTGCCGTAAGAATGGACTTCGTTACCAGCTTATTCCTTATTTTATAAGTTCTCATCCGGGTTGCAAACTGAGCGATATGGCTGCTTTGGCTGTCGAGATGAAACGATTGGGATATCGCCTTGAGCAAATACAGGATTTTACACCCACACCGATGACACTTTCAACCGAGATGTATTATACCGGCATCAACCCTGCCACTATGCAGCCTATCTATGTTCCCCGCAAACCTGAGGAAAAGAAGGACCAGCGAGCCATGTTCTTCTATTATAAAAAAGAGTATGCGCAAGACATACGCCGGGCACTGACCAAAAGCAACAACACCCACTTCATCAAGGCGTTGTTAAAGTGAGTGTTGTCGTTGATGGGTCAGGTGTTTGGCCTTTTGTTACGTTCTGTTGTATCGGGTCATTACGTCGGCTATAAGGAATATACTGCCGGTAATTAAAATCATGTCATCTTTGTCTGCATTGGCTTTTGCTGCTGCAATGGCTTGGTGTACATCAGTATAAGATTCTCCTGCCATTCCGTTTTTTGCGGCAGTTTCGGATAGTTGCTCCACAGGCATTTTCCGTGGCACACTCGGCTCGGTATAATAGTATATGGCTTTTTCGGGGAGCATGTTCAGTATTTGGACGAAATCTTTGTCGTTCACGCATCCGTAGATGATGTGGAGTTTGTTGAATTGTATGGTGTCCAGCTTTTCCAACATCGATTTTATACCGTCGCTGTTGTGGGCAGTCTCACACACGGTGAGTGGCTCTCGGCCTATTATTTCCCATCTTCCTCTGAAACTAGTGTTCGTCACCACATTTTCGATGCCTTGTTGTATGTTGTTGTTACCGATGTTGAATCCAAGTAATTTGAGTACTAGCAATGCTTGGAAAAGTGTCACGAGGTTCTTTCGCTGGTAAGCTCCGCTCAACGGACATACATAATCTTTTGCTATGAGATTGCTTCCATCGTGTATGTCGAACACTATTTTGTCGCTGTAGTTTCCGTGCGATGTCAGTGCAAGGTTTTGGTCGGCAAAATATATTGGCGCATTCATGTCGTGGGCCTTCTTCCTGAATACAGGCTCGGTTTCGTTTTGGGTTTGTCCAACCACCACAGGTGTATTGGCTTTGATGATTCCGGCTTTCTCTCCGGCAATTTTCTCTAAAGTGTCACCTAGAAATTGTGTGTGGTCAAAACCGATGTTGGTGATAATTGATAGGAGAGGGGCAATCACATTTGTCGAATCCAGTCTGCCACCCATGCCAACCTCTATCACGGCAATGTCAACCTGCTCTTGGGCAAAAAAGTCAAAGGCGAGTCCTACTGTCATCTCAAAAAACGAAAGTTCTTGCTTTTTGAGAAACTCCAAATGACTGGTAACCCAATCTGCAACCCATGCCTCACTTATCATTTCTCCGTTTATGCGTATCCGTTCACGGAAATCGACCAAGTGCGGTGAGGTATATAATCCCACTTTCAAGCCTGACTCTTGTAGTATCGAAGCCATCATGTGGCTTACACTACCTTTGCCGTTGGTGCCTGCTATATGTATGGTCTTGAATGCCTTGTGCGGATTGTTAAGGTGCCTCATCATCTGAACTGTGTTGGTGATGTCCGCCTTATATGCAGCTTTGCCGATGCGGTGATACATCGGCAAGCTGTTAAAAAGAAAATCTATAGTCTCTTTGTAGTTCATTGTAATGATGCAATCTGAGCTTTTATTGCATTGATTTTTTCCTCGGCGTCTGATTTCTTTTTGCGTTCCATCTCCACAACCTTCTCAGGTGCTCCGTTCACAAATTTCTCGTTCGACAGTTTCTTCATTACGCTGTTGAGGAATCCTTCGGTGTATTCAAGTTCCTCTTGCAGTTTCTTGAGTTCAGCTTCCTTGTCTATATTGTTGCTCATCGGAACCATGCATTCGGTTGTTCCCACCATGAAGCTGATGGCGTTGTCAACCTTTTGATTAACATATTCAATCGATGAGATATTTGCCATCTTGGTGATGATGCCGTCAAACTGGCTGTTTTCGCTTTGCTGTTTGGTGAGAATGAACAGTTGGAGGGCTTCTTTGGGAGAGAGGCCTTTGCTGTTGCGCAGGTAGCGCACGCCGGCGATGATTTCTTTTGCCATTTCAAATTCGTCGAGTATTCGTTGGTCGTAGAATACACTCATGGGCATGTGCTGAATCATCACGCTGTTGCTGTCGCAACGTTCTTTTAGTGTATGCCATATCTCTTCGGTTACGAAAGGCATGAATGGATGCAGGATGCACATCAATCTTTCGAAGATGCCGAGTGTGGCCATATATGTCTCGCGGTCAATGGGTGAGCCGTAGGCCGGTTTTATCATCTCCAAATACCATGAGCAGAAATCGTCCCATATCAACTTGTAGGTTGCCATCAGGGCTTCGCTCAAGCGGAAGCTTTCGAAATCTTTTTCAATCTCTTCCAGCACGCATGCCATGCGTTGTTCCATCCAAAGCACTGCGGTTTGGTTGTCGACACTTTGGTTGAGGTCGTTGCTCACCTGCCATCCCTTCACCAAACGCAATGCGTTCCATATTTTGTTTGAGAAATTGCGGCCTTGCTCGCATATTACCTCGTCGAACGGAAGGTCGTTGCCGGCAGGTGCGGTCAACAGCATACCCATACGCACTCCGTCGGCTCCGTATTTCTCAATCAAGTCGATGGGGTCGGGACTGTTGCCGAGGCTCTTACTCATCTTGCGGCCTAGTTTGTCGCGTACAATACCCGTGAAATATACATTCTTGAATGGTATCTCTTCGCGGTATTCCTGGCCGGCCATAATCATTCTTGCCACCCAGAAGAAGATGATGTCTGGGGCAGTGATGAGGGTGTCGGTGGGGTAGTAGTATTTTATTTCATCATTGTCGGGATTGCGGATTCCGTCAAACAAACTGATGGGCCACAACCAACTGCTGAACCAGGTGTCCAGTACATCTTCATCCTGGCGAAGGTCGTTGTCGGTGAGTTCCGGATGCTTGAGCTGTACTTGTGCAAGGGCTTCCTCACGCGAAACGGCAACAATCAGCTGGGTTTGATGTGTGGTCGGATCGTCGTAATAGTAGGCGGGTATCTGTTGTCCCCACCACAGCTGGCGGCTGATGCACCAGTCTTTGATGTTCTCGAGCCAATGGCGGTAGGTGTTCTTGAATTTGGCGGGGTGGAATTTGATAGTGTCGTTTTCAACCACCTCCAATGCACGCTTGGCAACATCGCTCATGCGCATAAACCATTGGGTGCTCAGTTTGGGCTCGATAACAGCGTCCGAGCGTTCGCTGTGTCCAACCTTGTTTACATAGTCCTCAATCTTTTCAATCAATCCGGCTTCTTCAAGGTCTTTCACTATCTGTTTGCGGCATACAAAACGGTCCAGTCCGGCATATTGGCCGCCTTTTTCGTTCAGTGTGCCGTTGTCGTTGAATATGTCAATGCTGTCCAGATTGTGTTTTATACCCAGGTTGTAGTCGTTGATGTCGTGGGCGGGGGTCACCTTCAGTGCGCCTGTACCAAATTCAAGGTCAACGTAGCTGTCCTCGATAATGGGCACGCTTCTGTTCACACCGGGTATGACCACACGGTGGCCTTTCAGCTGGGTGTAGCGTGGGTCTTCGGGATGTATGCACACTGCGGTATCGCCGAGTATGGTCTCAGGACGTGTGGTGGCCACGACAATGTAGTGGCCTTTCTCGTTTTGCTTTATGCCGCCGTCGCCGTC
Source organism: uncultured Bacteroidales bacterium (assembly GCA_937910265.1). GTDB lineage: Bacteria > Bacteroidota > Bacteroidia > Bacteroidales > P3 > Colimorpha. The sequence goes on along the minus strand of CALEPD010000296.1, from coordinate 2,905 downwards.
AAAGGCCAACTGCTGACCGTCGATGTAGTAGCGCAGATAAAACAGCTTTCCGTGACTTTCCTTGTAAACCACCTCTTCGTCGCTTACCGCCGTAAGGGCTTTGGGATCCCAGTTCACCATACGGGCGCCACGGTAAATCAAACCTTTTTCGTATAAGTCGACAAATACTCGTATTACACTCTCGTAACGGATGTCGTCCATGGTGAATGCTGTGCGGTCCCAGTCGCAGCTGGCACCCAATTTCTGCAATTGCTTCAGAATAATGCCGCCATGTTTCTCTTTCCATTCCCATGCGTATTCCATAAATTGGTCGCGGGTCAAGGTGCGTTTGTCTATGCCGCGCTCCTTGAGCATGTTCACCACCTTCGCTTCGGTGGCAATGCTGGCATGGTCGGTGCCGGGCACCCAACAGGCATTCTTACCCATCATGCGGGCTCTTCTCACCAACACATCTTGAATTGTATTGTTGAGCATGTGTCCCATATGCAATACGCCGGTTACGTTTGGCGGCGGAATGACTACTGTATAGGGTATGCGGTTGTCGGGTTTTGAATGAAAGAATTTCTTTTCAAGCCAAAATGAGTACCATTTTTCCTCAACACTGCGAGGGTCGTATTTGGGTGCGATAGTCATATGTTTTTATTTAATATCGTTTTGTTGTCAGAATATATCTTTGCCGCAAGCCGGTAATGATGGCTGCGCTCGATTGGGCATTTGCATCTTTGTTGGTGATTGACAATATGTTCAATGATGCACATCTATGCACAATTATACGCAAAATTCGTAAAAAATATTGATATATGCAAGATGTGTCCCAAAAATATCATTCAGATGTTTTGTGGCGGTGAATGTGCTGTGCCGGTCCTACCAACCAACCGAAGTTAATTGTCATGCATGGCCCTTTTCATAAGGTTCGTTAGTTGTGCTTACACTAAATTTTGCCAATCGATAAAAAAGTAGTAACTTTGCAACGCTGATTGTTGTGTAGGCTTTGTGCCCCTCTTTTGTTTGTTTCATGTAACTGAAAAATGGTTGTGTGTGATTGAAGTAGCGCGATAAATGAGCTTGCCGATAGCATATCAGCATCGAAGAATACAAACCTTGCATTTTCTTCAACCAAACCAATGTATATTTATATAAACCATCGCTATAATATTTATGACCAGGATTGACACGGCCCTTTTGCGGCAAAAGATTCAACAACTAGAAGGATTGAGCGACGACGAGCGAGCCGCTTTGCTGGAGCTGACGGCCACGAAACGCTATGGACTGGTGTGGGAGGAACGCGAGGAGGCGGTCGAAGAACGCCTGCGCGAGGAACTGCCCGTATTGGTTGAGGACAAGGAGCTGGCCCTGCTCGACGGCGGCGACGATGCCCCAAACCATATCTTGATAGAGGGCGACAACCTGGAGGCGCTCACCACGCTCTCCTATACCCACGAAGGCAAGGTGGACGTTGTCTATATCGACCCGCCATACAATACCGGCAAGAAAGACTTCGTCTACAACGACAGCTTTGTGGATAGCGAGGACAGCTACCGCCACAGCAAGTGGCTCTCCTTTATGAACAAACGCCTGCGCATCGCCAAACGCCTGCTCTCCGACAAAGGAGTTATCTTTATCAGCATTGACGACAACGAACTATGTAATTTAAAGTTGTTGTGTGATGAAATCATTGGAATAAGTGGTTGGATTGGTACTTTCCCCACCATAATGAATTTAAAGGGGAATCAAGATGAATTTGGTTTTGCAGGCACACACGAATACACTATTGTTTATGCAAAACAAAAAGACAATTGCATTCTAAATGAACTACCATTATCTTTCGAGCAAGTAGAATATGACGGATGGGTAGAAGACCCTGTTGGTTTCTATAAAAAGGGGGCAACTCTAAAAAGAACTGGGAATGATTCTCCACGTGAAAAAAGACCGTACTGTTTCTATCCTATTTTGGTAAAAGATGGAACTGTTGATTGCATTAGAGAATCGGAGTATTTGAATATTTACAATAGCGAGAATAAGGAGTTTGATGACAACTATGTTGGTTTTTTGCGCAAAAAATATGAATCCGAAGGTTTCTCTTTTATTCTACCCATTGTAAACAACGAATTAGCATCTTGGAGATGGGGCTATAAAACCGTTCAAAAAGATAAAGCGGAGATTATTGTTGTTCAAAATGGTGGCGACATTTCGTTATATAAAAAGCAAAGACCTGAACTAAACGATTTGCCATCTAAAAAGCCCAAATCAGTTCTTTATAAACCTGTATATATATATAGTAGTGGTAACGGGACGCAACAGCTATTAGACGTATTAGGAGAAAAGTTGTTCAATAATCCCAAACCTATTGACTTATTAATTGATTTAATAATAATTGGTAGTGACAAATCTTCTACCGTCCTCGACTTCTTCGCCGGCAGCGGCACCACCCTTCATGCAGTGATGCAGTTGAACAAGGAAGATGGCGGCAAGCGCCAATGTATATTGGTGACGAACAACGAGAACAATATCTGCCGCGAGGTGACCTACGAGCGCAACAAGCGCGTCATCAATGGCTACACCACGCCCAAAGGCGTGGAGGTGGAAGGGCTGAAGGAGAACAACCTGCGCTATTCCCGTACCCGCCTGTTGCCCCGCGAACGCACCAACCGCAATATGCGCCGCCTAGTGGCCGCCAGCACCGACCTGCTCTGCATCAAAGAGAACCTCTACGACGAGGTTTCTCCAAGCGGCTTACCGTTTACAGTCCGCGACGCACGTCTGTTCTCCGACGGCAAGAGGGCCATGATGGTCATCTACAACGAAGAGGTGATACCCGAGGTAGTAGAGTGGCTTGATACGCAGACATTCCTGCCCGCATCACCCATCAAAGTATACGTCTTCTCGCCCGGTCCTTACGCCTGGG
>CALEPD010000295.1 GCA_937910265.1 uncultured Bacteroidales bacterium | reverse complement strand
CGCAGCACGTGGCCGCATACCCTTCTCTATACGTATATATATATTCTCCGTCATTACGATGGCATCGTCCACCACCAAACCTACGGAGAGCACGATGGCAAGCATCGTAAGCACATTGATGGAGAAGCCCAACAGGTACATGATGAAGAATGCACCTATGAGAGATACCGGAATTACAATGCAGGGGATAAGGGTTACGCGCCAGTCCCTCAAGAACAGGAAAATGATGATGATGACAAGTATGAACGCCTCATAAACGGTGCTCTTTACCTCGTCTATCGATGCACGTATGAACTTGGTGTTGTCAAAACCGTAAGAGTACTCGATATCATCGGGTAAGTCCTTCTTCATGATATCCATACGTTCATATACCGCATCGGCAATTTCAATATGGTTGGCACCCGGTTGCGGTATCACAACGACACCGACCATGGGCACACCGTTCATTTTCATGTAGCTCTTTATGTCGGACGGGCCTATTTCTGCACGTCCGATGTCGCTTATTCGCACAACATTGCCGTTACTCTCTTTAAGTATGATATTGTTGAACTCCTGTGCTGTATGCATCTGCCCCATTGTGCGCAGAGTGAGTTCGACAGTGTTGCCCTCAATGCTTCCCGAAGGCAATTCCACATTTCCGGCAGTAATGGCATTCTTTACATCGACAGGAGTGAGACCGTATGCGGCAAGTTTTACAGGGTCGAGCCATATTCGCATCGAATAGCGTTTTTCTCCCCATATCTGCACACCGCTTACATCGGGAATCGTCTGCAACTGTTCTTTTACCGTAAGGTCAGCAATTTCGCTCAGCTCGAGCAGAGAACGTTTGTCGCTCTGGATAGCCACCATCAGAATAGGGGTAGCATCTGCATCGGCTTTTGACACAGTAGGCGGGTCACAGTCGCGTGGCAGGAATCTCTGTGCACGAGACACCTTATCGCGCACATCGTTGGCGGCAGTTTCAAGGTCCACTGAGAGTTCAAACTCCACAGTGATACGGCATGAGCCTTGCTGGCTTACGCTTGAGAGTGAACGTATTCCGGGTATGCCGTTGATATTCTGCTCCAAAGGCTCTGTTATCTGATTCTCGATAACATCGGCATTGGCACCTGCATAGCTGCATGTGACCGAAATAATGGGATTGTCGACCGAAGGGTATTCGCGTACTCCCAAAGTGTAGTATCCGATGAATCCGAATAGCAATATAATTATTGTCAGCACCGTAGCCAATACCGGTCTGCGGATACTTAGTTCCGATATGTTCATATCTTCCTCAATTTGCAGTATTAATCCGATATTGCTATTCTCACGGCCGAACCTTTGCGCAACTGCAAGGTTCCCGATGTAAGTATGGTATCACCGATGGAAAGTCCCTTGAGTATCTGTACCTCTGATTCGGTACGTAGTCCGGTGATTACTTCTACCGGTTCTGCTTTGCCGCTACGGTACACAAAGACTTTGTTCTTACCCATTTCGGGGACTATAGCTTCCGAAGGTACGGCTATTGCATTCTCAATCTCTTTTTGTTTGAGGCGTATGTCGGTGTAGAGACCCGGGATAAGCTCGTTGTTGCTGTTGTGGTAGAGGGCACGTACCGTAAGGTTGTGTGTCTCTGCATCAAGACTGGATTCTGTGGCATAGACTTTCGCCGCGAAGGTATCTATCTTGCCGCTAATCTTGAATGTTAGGCTTGTTCCTTTACTCACATCGCCTGCATACCGTTCCGCTACCGAGAACTCAATCTTTATGGGGGAGAGTGACGTGAGCTTTGCAATCACTGTCGACGGTGAGGCGAATGCACCTACACTCACCTGTCTTAAACCTATTATGCCATCAAATGGCGCACGGAGTTCTGTCATGCTTATCTCTGCCTTCACCTTCTCGATGTCGGCTTCGAGAGTCGCAAGCTCCGTCTTTACGATTTCGAGTGCCTCTTTGCTGACAGCATCGCGCTGCAGCAGTGCGCTCTGGCGGTATACGCGTTCCTTGGCAAGGGGCAACTGTGCTTCGAGGCGTTTGAGCTGCGCCTGAAGGTGGGTGTCGTTCACTTTTGCAAGGAGTGTCCCTTTCTTTACAAAACTTCCCTCATTGAAATATATATCTGTAATCTTGCCCGATGACTCGAAAGACAATTGTACCTCCTCGTCGGGTACAAGCCGCCCTACAGCAAGAATCTCATCTGTCAGAGTGTGTGGCTTCAGAATCTTGGCATATACGTCCAGAACTTTGCTGCCGGAACTCTTCGGCATGGCATCGGCTTGTGATAACTCTTCGTTTTCTCGTGGTGTGAGCTGGTAGTAACCAAAGATTCCTGTTGCCATTACCAAGGCGGCAACAAATAGCCATCTATACTTCTTCATCATCTTCTGTCGTGCTTCGTTTTCTTTATTGTGACTTAATCTATGCAAAGATAGTAACAAACGAGCGAAAGTTGTGCAAGCGAGTGGGTAAAAATTTATTTTTACACGCAACGAGCACAGCTAAACTTCGCTGAAGGCATAAATGTGAAGTTTACTTCAATATTTTTCACAGCGGGTGCAGTAAATCTTCGAGGATTACTCAAAGATACGAAATATAAGTGGTTTGTCATCCTCAAAAATACTTTAGAAAACAAAAAGTAGTTATAGAAATTTAAATAAAAGTGTTTAATGGCATTCCGTTGTGTCTTGCTTGCAAGATTGTATTATCTTTGCAGAACGTATTTTGCTATAGGCTTGAAAAACTTTTGATATATGAATAGATTACCTGTTGTAACCAAGAATCTTCTGGTTATCAATGCGATAATGTTCCTTGCGTCATTCGTGGCCAAAGAGAAAGGCTTTGATCTTGATTTTTTTCTCGGGCTGCATTCGCCGGTGTCGGATAATTTCTATCCCTACCAGTTTGTCACTTACATGTTCATGCATGGAAGTCTCACCCATTTGTTCTTCAATATGTTCGCTCTTTATATGTTCGGACAGGCCTTGGAATTTGTGTGGGGCCCGAAGAGATTTCTCGTGTATTATATGGTTGCCGGAATCGGCGCAGGACTTGTGCATGAAGCCATATCATATTATCGGTTCTGCGAAGTGGCGGCGGGTATTGCTCCTCAAGATGTTGAGATTGTTGTGCGCGAAGGGGGCGCATTGCTGCGCCAGGGCATGAATTATGTTTATCCTCCTTTGGGTGAACTTAATGCGATAGCGAATTCGCTTACCGTAGGTGCGTCCGGCGCGATTTATGCGATTCTGCTTGGCTTCGGAATGCTGTTCCCCAACGAACGCATGTTCATAATCCCGATTCCGTTCCCTATAAAGGCAATGTACGTGGTGCTTGGCTATATTGTTATCGAGCTGTATCTTGGAGTTGCAGGAACTAATGACGGTGTGGCGCATTTTGCTCATCTTGGCGGAGCTCTATTTGGGTTGTTTCTTATTTTGTATTGGCGCAAAAGCAAAAAGATAGGAGGTCCGTATGTTTGAGCAGTTTTCAAAAAAAATAAAGTCTGCCGGTATTGTCGAGCGCTTTGTGTATGTAAATGTCGCAGTGTCCATAATTGTCGTTTTAATCGGTGTTTTTTCGGTATTATTCAATGCTGGCGGATATGTGAACGGTGTACTTGGTTTTGTTGAACTGCCGGCATCTTTATCGCGTTTTGCTACAAGGCCATGGACGCTCATTACATATATGTTCCTCCATGAGCATCTTTTCCATATATTGTGGAACATGATTGCATTGTATGTCTTCGGTAAGATTTTTATCGATTTCTATTCACTGCGTCATTTTGTAGGAACGTATATCATCGGCGGTCTCTTCGGCGGTCTCAAGAAGTAAGAAATCAATCAGGATGCTTTACGCATCCGCCATACAGAAACTTTTAATCCCGCAGTTTTGCAACTGCGGGATTAATTATTTCTTGTGAAAGTCGGGAATTAGCAAAGGCGGCTCGCCTTATAACGGGTGCGATACAGCAGTATCCTGCTCCCCTGCCGTTTTGCCTTGCTCTGGCAAAGCAGAATTTACAAAAAGGCAGGAATTGCCAAAGGCGGCTCGCCTTACAGCTTCTTGCAGACCTCTTTTACAATCCCCACAACGGAGATTCTGCCTGTTTCCTGCTTTTCAAAGCGGCGGACGGGATAATAGGGGTTGAAGGAATGCAGCTCTATCCAGCCCTTGCCGTATTTCAGCTTTTTCACAAAGGCTTCATCATCCACCATGACAACCGCAACGCTGCCGTTTTCAACGCTTTCCTGCCTGCGTACAAGTATCATGTCACCGTCTTCTATTTTAGGGGACATACTGTCACCCTTGACGTTTATCCACAGATAATCGCCTGCTTCTGCGGCATTCACAAGAAAGGTAGGCTTGCTTCCCACCGCACTGCTGTCCGCATAGCTGCCGAAGCCTGCGCTTACACTGTCAAAAACAGGTATACTGAAAACATTTGTAAATGTTTCGGAATGAACCTTATCATTTTTATTATCCGAAAGCGTTTCCATGGGAATCTGTAATGCATTCGCAATGATTTCCGCCTTGTCAAGGGGAAGCTTTCCGGTTTTTCCTGTTTCGTAGCGCTGGAGCGTGGATTTGCTCATCCCGGTTTTGTCGGCAAGGTCCTGAAAGCTGTAACCAAGCTCAAGCCTTTTCGTTCTCATCCTGTTCAGAAATTCGTGTCTGTTGTCCATTTTACTCTCCCTTCACAGCCATTTATCGACTTTTTCATACACTATTATACACTATTCGTCTTAAAATTGCAACACTTTTCAAAAAAATATTTTTTGTTGCAAAATCGGGTTGACATAGTCTTTTTTCTATGATATACTTTAATTATCCCAAAAATGCAACACCTCTCAATCTGACCCTATTTTGCAACGAAAGGAGAATAATGTACCGATGCGCTGAATGTAATGAAGAATCCGCTTATGAATATTCCGACAGATATGATGATGAAATATATATAAAATGCAGAATCTGCGGAACAATTCAGAAAAAACCTGTCTGCCGCCTGTGCGGCGAAACACTTGCAGAAGGCGAATATGCCTTCATGATAGAAAAAGAAATATATTGTACCGACTGCGTGAAACCCGTTGCGGTATAGGAGGAAATTATGAAAATAAGAGAATTGCTGGGCATGCACTATGCCATAAATCACAGAATCGACTCAAAGCTTGAACAGATAGCCGAGCTTCGCAGTCTTGCCGCCAAGGTGACGGCATCACCCTTTTCGGAAAGCCATTCAAAAGGTACATATTCAGACCGTGTGGGTCGTACAACCGCAAGAATCATGGACCTTGAGAATGAAATCAACGACGACATCGACAGACTCGTTGATGTAAAAATCAGGATAAATGAGCTGGTTACGTCCCTTGACGATGAAATCCAGCGCATAATAATCGAGCGTCACTACATCCTGAATGAATCCTGGGAAAAGATAAGCGAAAAGGTCGGTTACAGCCGCCGCCACATCACAAGGCTTCACGACAAGGCCATCGAATCCCTTGAAAGGATACACGGCGAAAATATAGAGCTTTGCGGCTGAAAAGCTGTGAAATAATAAAAAAACGCAGAGAATCAATTCTCTGCGTTTTTATTATCAAGAAGCATTTCCAATAAATCTGCCATATCGGTTTCCTTGTTTCCGGCTGGTACTGACTGTTTATTAAGCACTGAATTTTTCAAAGCGGTAAGACCCTTATCCGAAATCTCAAAGCTGTCCGCACGCTTTTCGTTCTGCCGCTGTGCGACAAACTGAGCCGCCGCCTTTGCGTCACCCTGAGGAATATATATGCCCTCAGATCTGACCTTTTCAATCATAGCCTTTGCTGTTGGCTGACTTGTAAGCTGATTGAGTTCAGCTTTTGATAAGTTCGTGAGTATCCGCATTGCACCGCCTCCTGACCGATAATTAAAATCCCTTATAAAAGTAATATCGGCAGTAAAATGAAAAACTTTAATTCAATTAAAAACACCGCAAACAGCTATGTGTTTGCGGTGTCTGATGTTTTTGTCAGCGTACTGTGCTGCCGTTGGGAATATCTCCGTCAAGGAATACCACTCTCACATCGTCGCCTGCGTCGCATGCAAGGAGCATACCCTGGCTTTCCTCGCCGCAGAGCTTTGCGGGAGCAAGGTTAGCCACGAAAATAATCTTCTTTCCGATTAATTCTTCGGGTGTGTAGTAATTTGCAATACCCGAAACTATCTGTCTGCCGTCACGGCCGTCGTCAACCTGGATTTTAAGAAGCTTCTTTGCCTTCTTCATCTTTTCACAGGCTGTGATTTCACCTGTGCGGAGCTTTACTTCGGCAAACTTGTCAATTGTGATGATATTTGCCTTGTCCAGATCCTCGTCTTCCTTCCATTCCTTCTTGGGTCCCAGGAGTGCGTTCAGCTCTTCGATTTCCTTTTCCATATCAATTCTCCCAAAACAGGTTTTCGCGGAGAGGCAAAAAGGATACCCCTCCGCAGAATGTTGTTCATTTGTGTCAGTTCATGAGCCAGTCCGCAGGGCGGATGGTGGCGGTGGGCTGGTCGTCATCGGTGATGTCCAGCACCATGAGGCTCTTGTGGCCGGAAATGCGCTTCTTGGCGGGGGTAGCGGTCTCCATGACGAAGGCCATGCCCACTACATCCACATTGAATTCGCGCATGAGCTCCACCATGCCGTTGGCGGTGCCGCCGGCCTTGAGGAAGTCGTCCACGATCAGGGTGCGCTGGCCTTCCTTCACCGCGCGGCGGGAGAGGGACATGGTCTCGATGTGGCCGGTGGAGCCGGAGACATAGTTGATGTTCACGGCGCTGCCCTCATACACCTTGGAGGAGCGGCGGGCGATGACCAGCGGCACGCCCAGGGCATTGGCGGTGGCAAAGGCCACCGGGATGCCCTTGGTCTCCATCGTCAGCACGAAATCGGGGGCCAGGCTGTAGTACTCCGTCGCCATGATCTCGCCCATGCGGTTGGTAATCGCAGGGTGGAAAGAATGTCGGAGGAGTACAGGAATCCGCCGGGCAGCACACGGCTGGTGCCGGAGAGCTGCTGGCTCAGGTCGGCGATGTATTTCCGGGCGTCCTCGCGGCGGATGGTGGTGCGGTAGCGCACACCGCCGGCGGCGCCGGTGACGGTCTCCAATTCGCCCAGGCCGAACTGGCTCACCACGTCGCGCAGGATATCGATATCCTCGCTCATGGTGGACTTGGCGGCTCCGAACAGCTCGCAGAAATAGCTCAGGGTGAAAATGCGGTTGGGCGCGCCGGAGAGGATCTTCATCATTGCGCTCATGCGTTCATTGCGGCGGATCTTTTCCACGGTATTGACTCCTTCATTGAGGTTGAATGCATTTTGACAGCAGGAAAATCCTC
>CALEPD010000294.1 GCA_937910265.1 uncultured Bacteroidales bacterium | reverse complement strand
CCGAGAAGTATGCCGGAACTGTAATGACAGCTTCAGTAACCTCCTGTCCGAGATATTCTTCTGCGGTTTTCTTCATCTTCTGGAGAATCATCGCTGAAATCTCCTGTGGTGAGTAGAGACGTCCGTCGATGTCCACTCTAGGTGTGTCGTTGTCTCCTTTCACTACCTTATAAGGAACACGTGCGATGTCACCTGTTACCTGGCTGTATTTCTCTCCCATGAATCTCTTGATAGAGAAGATGGTCTTGTTTGGATTGGTGATGGCCTGACGCTTTGCAGGATTACCGATCTTTCTTTCGCCACCGTCAGTGAATGCTACAACTGATGGAGTGGTTCTCTGTCCTTCGTTGTTGATGATGACGGTAGGTTCGTTTCCTTCCATCACTGCCACGCATGAGTTGGTGGTTCCGAGGTCAATTCCAATGATTTTTCCCATGATGTATATTTATTTATTATTTTTTCTTATTTTTGCATTCGCATTAACTGCGTCACTTGTCATTCTCAAAAAGAGTGCCAGAAACATTTTTGCACAGAAACATGACATTTTGTCACAATTACGCTCAAACAAAGAAATTATATGAAACGTATTTCGGTCATCATGACTGCCAAAATCACCGCATGTGGCACCGCAGCATGAGAATGGAGTCCACGAGCGATGACGGACACAAAAAGAGAATGACCGCAGCATTGTAAACACCCAACAACAGAAACATGACAACAGAACAACTATACCTGCACTTCCTGAAGTCGCACACAGTAACCACCGACAGCCGCAACATAACACCGGGATGCATATTCTTTGCCTTTGCCGGAGCCACCTTCGACGGCAACCAATATGCCCGCGCCGCCATAGAACAGGGAGCTGCCCTTAGTATTGTGAGCGACCCTTCGGTGGCCGACGGCAACCGGATAATATTGGTTGACGATGTGCTGGCCACTTTGCAGCAACTGGCACGTCACCACCGCGAACAACTGAACATACCTGTAATAGGAATTACCGGCACCAACGGCAAAACGACCACGAAGGAGTTGATTCATGCGGTGCTTTCGAAACGTTACCGCACACACGCCACACAAGGCAACTTCAACAACCACCTTGGCGTGCCGCTCACTTTGCTCGGCATACCCGACAACTGCGAGATTGCCATCATAGAGATGGGTGCCAACCATCCCGGTGAAATCGACGACTTGTGCCAGATAGCACAACCCACCGACGGCATCATCACCAATGTGGGCATGGCTCACCTTGAGGGATTCGGCAGTTTTGAGGGAGTGGTGAAAACAAAAACCGAACTGTACCGCCATCTGTCGACCAAGCATGGAAATTTCTTTGTAAACGCCGACAACGCCCGCCTGATGCATGAGGCCGAAAAGCTGACGACAATAGCTTCGGCGCCATCGCCCGCACCGGGGTATGTGCCCGAACTGGTAATGTTTTTGGACGAAAACATCAACAACACACCTGCCTCGATGCTCACATACGGAAACAGCAAAGATGCCGACGTACGGGGCACCTTTATAGACAGCGCCCCCTATCTGAACTTTTATTTCGAGGTTGGCGACAATGTATACAATGTACATACCCACCTTCTGGGTGCATACAATTTCGACAACGCCATGGCCGCCGCCTGCATCGGGGTGTACTTCGGTGTCGAGCCTTTCGACATCAAAGAGGCGCTCGAACAATACGAACCCAGCAACCGCAGGTCGCAATACAAGAAAACCGACAGAAACACACTCTATCTCGACTGCTACAATGCCAATCCAAGCAGTATGGATGTAGCCATACGCAATTTCGAGCAGATTGACGCAGAACACAAAATTGTGATATTGGGAGGTATGAAAGAGTTGGGGCACGAAAGCATGCACGAACATGAAAAGATTGTAACATTGCTGCTGAAATGCCAATTCGACCGCATCATACTCATCGGACCGGAATTCCCGAATACAGAGAATGGGCAGGTGGCCCAATACGCCACAACCGAAGAGGCCATGACGGCCATCGAAGAGTGCCCGATAAACAATGCCACCATTTTGTTGAAAGGGTCGAACAGCAACAAACTATGGACATTGGAAACATTGCTATGATATCTGTCGGGGAAAGGCATAGAGGAGACAGCATGAAGTTATAAAACCCTAAGATAACAAAAAAAGAGAAACGAATGTTTCTCTTTTTTCATGTCGGGGCGAGAAGACTCGAACTTCCGACCCCTTGCACCCCATGCAAGTGCGCTAGCCAACTGCGCCACGCCCCGTTTTTTGAAAACAACCTCTTGTTTTTCGGGTTGCAAAAGTACTACAAATTTTCGGAATGGCAAAATTTTTTTTACCAAAAATCCATCACACAAGTACTTTTATACAACAAATAGACTAAAAATTAGACGATTGCGACGGTTTGAAAAGTTGAACAGCCACCACCGTATTGCCAGAACCCATGGGTTTTTCCTGTCTCATGGCGTCGCCATTATTCAAATGAACGACATTTCCAGGCAACTTTCCTTTAAGATAGCCGCTTAATTCAGCGACACGTTTATTGGTCAACATGATATTGAAATCGGCATTGTCAGAAAGGTCGGACGTAACCGTAATGTGCGCTTCGATATGGGGATTGGCCTGAAGAAACTCGGTTAACTGACGTAACGAGTTGTCGATATCAGGATGCAGTTCAACACCGACACCCGGAGTGAACACATCGCTAAAAAAAAGCATGGTATTGAGCTCGAGTCGCGACAGTTGTACATCGTGCACCTGGCTGGAAATCATCTTCTCCTCGTTGTCACGACGGGTAAACACAATTGTGGTGTCGTTGAAATAATCGGGAGCAGAGATTTGCAGCTTGAATGTTCCGGAGCTGGGAAGGTAGAAAGAGTAGCCACCCGTGCGGTCAGTAACTATGCTGTCGGCCACGCGATGAGAACCGTCGGCCAGAACCCTAACCACAGCGCCCGCAATGGGGTTGCCACCCACGGCTGACGAGACGACACCTTTGAGCATAACGCCCCTCAAATCACCCTCGAAGAGATAGAACAAACTATTGGAATCGCGGGTTTCGGTAACCCAGTAACCCACATTGTTCAAAGTATCGAAAGTCAAATAGAGTTGGTTGTCGTTGTCGTTGACAAACGGCGGCAATGACTGCACCGCAGCACGTCCGATTGGAATCATGCTTACCACAGAGTCGTCGGAATTGCTCAACGCCACCAAGCGCGTGGCATAGAAATCGTAGTCGATACGGCCGCTTCTGCCGTTGGAAGAAAAGACCAGATAATCGCCCACAATAGTCGGATTGATTTCGTTGCCTGCTGTATTGATCCGGTCGCCCATATTATAAGGGCCTTCCCATTTGCCACGTTTCAGGTGGTAGTACCAAAGATCGAAACCTCCGAATCCGATACGCTTGTCGGTGGAAAACACCAGAAAGGTACCGTCGGATGAAAAGACAGGATGCACCATGTTCAACGAACCTTCGGCACTAAATGGAACAGGATTGCACTCGACTTTCTTTCTTTTACGCTTGAATTCCATCAGACCGTCGTGTTCCTCGGTGGTATAGTAGACGGAACCTGAAAGCGGATGCTGGACCATATAGTTGGCACCGGGTGCATGGACAACCGACATAGAGTCGGGCTCGACTGCCACGATCCGCTTATCCATAACGCCGGCATACATCCACATTCCGGCACCATAAAATCCCAGCCGGCCATCAACCATTGAGAGATTGGACAACGGAAAGGCCATATTCGTTTGCCGGGTGTAGTCGATGAACGACCCTTGGGCACTTGCCGACAATGCAACCAGCAACAACAGGATGTGGACCGCCAACTGTTTCATTTTTCAAAAACCAGTTTCAGAGCCTCATGCATTTCCTTAATGTAATGGAATGTTAATCCCTGAAGATATTCGTTGTTTATATCTTCGATATCGCGTCTGTTCTGCTCACAGAGTATGATATCGGTTATTTGTGCACGTTTGGCAGCAAGGATTTTCTCCTTGATACCGCCCACCGGGGTGACCTCGCCGCGCAGTGTGATTTCGCCTGTCATGGCAAAGGCGCTGTTGACCTTGGAGCCTGTGAAAGCTGAAACCATGGCCACGAACATGGTGATGCCTGCCGACGGGCCGTCCTTGGGTGTTGCGCCCTCGGGTACATGTATATGGATGTTGCGGTCGTCGATGCAAGCGGAATCGATACCAAGATTTTCGGCATTGGCCTTCACATATTCGAATGCGAGGGTTGCCGACTCCTTCATCACGTCTCCCAAGTTGCCTGTCATGGTAAGGGTGCCTTTGCCCTTAGAGAGCGAAGCCTCGACAAAAAGGATTTCGCCGCCCACTTGGGTCCAAGCCAAACCGGTAACCACGCCCACTCTTGCCACCTTGCCACGCGACTCGCTGTTGTGCAGAGGAAGGCCCAACAAATCGGGAAGTTCCTTGAGCGAAACAGTATGGCTGAAACGTTCTTTGGCAGCGGCCTTGACGGCTTTGCGGCGGATAACCTTGGCGATGGTCTTTTCGAGCTGACGCACTCCGCTTTCACGGGTGTAGTTGTTGATGATCGAGACCAACACTTCTGGCGGGAATTTGATGGAATTCTTGCGAAAGCCATGTTCCTTAAGCTGACGCGGCACGATATGGCGGGCTGCGATTTCCTGTTTTTCCTCAAGTATGTAACCACTGAGTTCTATGATTTCCATACGGTCGAGCAATGCAGGCTGTATGCCACTGAGACTGTTGGCTGTTGCTATAAACAGCACCTTCGAGAGGTCGTAATCGATATCGAGATAGTTGTCATGGAAGGCCGTATTCTGCTCAGGATCAAGCGCTTCAAGAAGAGCTGAAGACGGATCTCCCTTGATATCCTTCGTAAGCTTGTCCACCTCGTCAAGAACAATTACCGGATTGGATGTACCTGCACGGTTGATACCGTTGAGGATACGTCCCGGAAGCGCTCCCACAT
>CALEPD010000293.1 GCA_937910265.1 uncultured Bacteroidales bacterium | reverse complement strand
CCCATGATGCGTGAGCCCGAAACACCGTGTTTCCGTGCCTGTTCTACCAAGTAGTCCAGCTCTTCGCAACTAACCTCATAGTCTTTACTCAACCCCTCGTGGGTCAGATACATTTGCGCCCCCACGGCTTCATAGTCGCCCTTTTCCAGCGCTTTGCACACAGCCATCACCCTCTCTTCCTCACCCAGCACAAATTTCGCGCGCCGGTAGTCCACCTCCGGCACAGTCGCTTTCACCTGTTCCAGCATTTCCCAAGTGCAGTCGCGCAAACTCTCTACGCCAGCCGCCTGTGCCACTCGCTCGCAGCTCTCCCTTCTCTCGTTGTAGGGCGAACCTACCAGTTCGTGCTTCACACAGCTGTCTATCAGCACCAGCCGGTAACCTTCAGGTCGCCAGTCATAGTATTCGTAAGTGCCTTTCTGACAGTCCATGCGCATCAGCGAGCCCTTGCGGCCGTGCATCGATGCAAATTGGTCCATAATGCCGCATTTCACCCCCACATACTTGTGCTCGGTGGCCTGCCCTATTTTGGCAAGGGCCATACGGTCGAGTTTGCCTTCGCCGAACATCTCCTCAATCGCGTAGGCAAAACAGCTCTCCAGTGCGGCCGATGAGCTCAGGCCCGCGCCGAGCGGCACGTCTCCGCCATACACTGCGTCAAATCCGCCCACATCCACTCCCGCAGCCATCATTTCCTTCACCACGCCGTACACATATCTGAAATGGGTTTCGCTGGGACCCTCGTTGTCCTCTGTTTCAAACTCGCACGACTTCGCCAGGTCGCTGGCATAGAGTCTCACTTTTCCGCTTCCGTTGGGTTTCACCACGGCGCTGATGCTTTTGTCAATTGCGCCCGGAAATACAAAACCGCCATTGTAGTCGGTGTGTTCTCCAATCAGGTTGATACGGCCGGGTGCGTTGTATGCGGTCCCTTCTGTTCCGAACAGTTCCTTGAACTTGTCTGATAATATTCTGATGTCAATCATGTCTATAGAATTTAAATGTTGTGCTGCTTGTAAATGGTTTGTCTTTGTATAGGTATCCTGTCGACTCGGGCCAATTCCTGTTGGGCGAATCGGGGTATTGCTGTGTCTCGAGGCACACAGCGCCTTGTCTGCCGTACACCGTGCCGCCTTTGCCCCTCACGCCGTCAAGAAAATTGCCGGTATACACCTGCATGCCTGGTGCCGTGGTGTATATTTCCATGCCTATCCCGTTTTCTGTACTCTCCAGTCGGGCACACGGGGGGCTGGCATCGCCTCGTGTGTTGAGCACAAAATTGTGGTCATATCCAAGGCCTGTCCTCAGCTGTTCGTTGTCGGCGTCAATCTCCTCGCCTATACGTTTCCCCTTTCTGAAGTCAAACGGGCTGCCTGTTACATCGGCATGCGCTGCCAGCGGTATCATCTCGCTGTCAACAGGCGTGTACAGGTCTGCGTCTATCTGCAGCCAGTGGTTGTGCACTGTAGTCACCTCGCTCCGGCCGTCGGTGCCGTCAAGGTTGAAATAACTGTGGTTCGTCAGGTTTATCACTGTGGTACGGTCGCTTTCAGCACGGTAGTCAATCCTCAGGGCATTCTCATCGTCAATACTGTACACCACTTCGGCCTCCACGTTGCCCGGAAAGCAGTTGTCTCCGTCTTCGCTTTTCAGCCTCATTCGCAGCTCCCTTTCGCTGGCTTCCACCACCTCAAACAGCGCATATTGCCACCCGTTCGGGCCTCCGTGCAGACAGTTCTGTCCGTTGTTTTGTGGCAACTGTATGGTTTTTCCGTCAATGGTGACGAGTCCGCCTGCCAATCGGTTGGCATATCGTCCTATCAGCGCGCCGAAATCTGTTTGGTGGTTTTCTGGAAGATAGTCCGCCAAAGTGTCGAATCCCATGACTACATCTCTTCCCGCAAACACCAGCCTCACAATGCGTGCGCCGTAGTTTGTCACCTCAACCTCCATTCCGTTGTTGTTTCTCAGCGTGTATATCTTAGTCATACATAACTCCTTTCTTGCTTGTTGGTCGGTTTTCAAAAAGTCTCTTTCTCAGTTTGTAATTGTTTGTCTCATAGGGTTATGGCACTTAAGGTCGGTTTTGTTGCCACAATCCATCTCTTTGCAAATATAATCAATTATTTTTTAACGCAATTCACCAAACAAAAAAGCCATTGCCTTGATACGGCAACGGCTCTGGTCTCTTCGGTCTTACAGAACAAACCTAATGGCTATACATCTTGTTTTACCCATATCAGCAGCGATGTGTCGTATCCGCGGCGCTGGGCTTCGGCAAGTATGTTCGATTTTGTGGCATCGTCTATTTGCGGAGTGCGCGACATAATCCACAAGTATTTATCGTTGCTTCCGCCCACAAGCACATATCTATAGTCCGGGTCTATCATCAGCACGCGGTAGTCTGCATAAAATGGACCGAAAAACGACACTTTCAGCAATGCCGGCACATCCGTTGTCTTTGCCTTCCCTTTGGCTGTGTCGGACTTGCCGTTCTTTATTCCCGTATTGGTTACCTCCACTTTTCCGTCTTCGCGGAGTCTGTAGTGGGCTTTGCAATATTCCATCCCCCGTTCAAAACTGTGGTCAAAACGGGCTATCTCATACCAGTTCCCAAGGTAACGATGCAATTCAAACTTCGATACGGGTGTGTTGTTTACTGTTTCTTGCGAGTCGCCGCAGGCAATGCACAGGCTGACTAATACTGCCATTAAAATGTTGTTTTTCATAATAAATGTTTTTATTTGGTTGGTAATTGGGTTTGTGTTTTCTTCAGCAAAAGTACAACTCTTTTGCCATCCATCCGTTTTTATTTTAACTATGCCCCTATACATAAAATCTATTCTATTGTTCTGAACCTCATTTCTTTGCTTCTCTGCAATGCTATCTTGTTTAATATCAGTCTCAATTGCGCTTCATCCCCATCACTTTGTCTTCCCGATGCTGCCACCATGCGCGCTGCACTCCGAAATAATCTCCCGCGTATCTCCGTTATCCTGATGAAATAACCATTAAATACAACCATGATGAAACCTATTTACATGCCTATCAACGGCAAATTCGAGTTCATGCAACTCCCTTACAGCGATGATGCGCTTAAAGTTATCAGTTCTCAAACACTCTCCTTCCACCACGGCAAGCACTACCGGACTTATCTCGACAATCTCAACAACCTGCTCGACGGCAACCCACTCCAGTCCAAAAGTCTCTTCGAAGTGGTCTATCGTTCCGAAGGCGCTCTTTTCAACAATGCGGGGCAGGTGCTCAACCACATGCTCTATTTCGAGCAGTTCGGCTGTTACCACCACAGCATGAGCCCCGATGTCGCGCAGCTCCTTGAACGCGATTTCGGCTCCGTCGAATCCTTTATGCAGCAGTTCCAGGCCCAGGCGCTGTCGCTTTTCGGTTCGGGGTGGATCTGGCTCTCGCAGAACCACGACGGCAAACTCCTCATCACCCAGGAATTCAATGCCGGCAACCCCGTCAAGAAGCGTCTCAAACCATTGCTCACTTTCGACCTTTGGGAACATGCCTATTATCTCGATTACCAAAACCGCCGTGCCGATTACATCGCCGCACTCTGGCCCATCATCGATTGGCAGGTGGTGCAGCAACGCCTTGCCATGTAAACCCGCCGTGACAAAATAGGGGAGAGCCGCAGTTTCAAAAAAAATATGTAACTTTGTGGTATGGAAATAAATGACATTTTTGAAATATTCAATCAACAAATAGTTGATTATCACACGACAGACTCTGTCGATGCACCCACCCGCAACCCTTACAACCAAGGCTCTTTCGAGTATATTCTCTGGGAAAAGAGTTTCATCGACACCGTGCAATGGCATCTCGAAGACCTCATCCGTCCTGCCGATATCGACCCTGTCGAGGCTCTCGTGCTCAAACGCCGTATCGATGCCTCCAACCAGCGCCGTACCGACATGGTTGAGCGCATCGACGACCAATACTGGGCTCAGTTCGCCAACGTCACACCCTTGCCTGATGCTCAAATCAATACCGAGACCCCGGCTTGGGCCATCGACCGCCTCTCAATCCTGGCACTCAAAATCTACCATTTTGCCATCGAGGTGCAACGACAGAATGTTTCTGCCGAACATCATCAAAAATGTCTCGACAAGTACAATACGCTCCTCACCCAGAAGGCCGATTTGATGTTGGCCATACAGCAGCTTCTTGACGCTCTTGCCAAGGGCTCAAAGGTCATGAAGTTGTATCGTCAGATGAAAATGTACAACGACCCCTCTCTCAATCCGGCTCTTTATCAAAAGAAATAGCTGTCTGATGGATTATACAAAGCGTGTGCTCATCATCAGGTTGTCGGCCTTGGGCGATGTCGCCATCCTCGAGCCCGTCTTGCGCTCTCGTGCGGCCGCCAATCCCGACGTGCTCTTTCTCTTGGCGGCTCCGCCAGTCTTGCAGCCGCTCTTTGCCAATATACCCAATCTCCGGTATATCCCCACGGTTAAAAAGCAGTCCGCACGTTCGCTTTATTCGCAGCTCGCGGCCCATAATCCCGACGTTGTGCTCGATCTGCATCGAGTCAATAGGGTAGTGGTGGCCGACTGGCTTTTCCGCCTCCGCGGCATCCCGGTATATGCCATAAGCAAACACAAATGTAAACGTCGCCGCATGGTCCGTTCTCGCAACAAGGACCGCCAGCCCGCCAAACCCATGTGGCAGCGCTACGACGCCATGTTCTCCAAAATAGCCCTCAAAGGTCCTCTCGCCAACCCCGGTTTTTGGCCCCATCCTGTTGTCCGAGACGATTCTCCGCGCAAGGTGGGTGTAGCACCGTTTGCCCAGCACATGGGCAAGATATGGCCACCGCAGGCCATGTTCCAACTTCTCGAAATCATGGCGCGCGACGGCAAATATCAACTATATCTCTTTGGCGGTAAAAACGATGCTTCCGATTATCTCGACAGCTGGGCGTCGCAATTGCCTAACGTCATCTCGGTGGCGGGGAAACATTCCTTCGAGCAGGAAATGCAAATCATACAGTCGCTCGATCTCATGCTTAGCATGGATTCTGCCAACATGCACTTTGCCTCATGCAAGGCGGTTCCCGTAGTCAGCATTTGGGGGGCAACCCACCCCGATGTCGGTTTCTACGGCTATGGCCAAAATCCCGATTGGGCTGTTCAGTCCAGTCTCCCGTGCCGTCCCTGTTCGGCCTTCGGCAACAAGCCTTGCCGCTTCGGCAATTACCCTTGCCTCGGCAACATCACTCCGCAGCAGGTGTTCGCTCATATCGAGAGCCTGTTCATGCCTCAATAGTCCTCAGTGATGCTTCTGTGCCACCGTTGGCCATACGGCATGCCGTATCCCCCTTCTTTTCTGCCTGTCGTTGTCCCCGAATTTGCGTCAATGAGGTGGATCCTGTAAATTGCTTTCGTGCGATTCATAGCACCTGCCTTAAACAAAAAAATGCCGCATTTCAATGCGGCATTCATCGGTGGTCAACCCTTTTTTTCTATTCCGAGGGAAGCGTGACAGTGAAAATCGTGCCCGAGCCAAGCTCGCTGTCAACAAATATCTTTCCGTTGTGAAGCGAAACCACCTGCGACACATAATTCAACCCTATCCCGAATCCCTTCACATTGTGCACATTCCCTGTTGGCACCCTGTAGAATTTCTCGAAAATATGCTGCAGGTTGTCTTTTGCAATGCCGATACCATTGTCCTTTACCGAAAGACTAAGCATATTGCCTTCCGACCGTGTGGTAATCTCTATCCGTGGCGCTCTCTCCGAATATTTTATCGCATTGTCAATCAAGTTGTATATAAGGTTTGTTATATGCAGCTCGTCGGCGAATATTATCGGATTTGTTGCGTCGAGATGTTTCACTATCTCTCCATTTCGGTTGTCAAGTGTCAGTTTGAAACTGTTCGCAGTCTTCTCAACTATTTCATGAATGTTGGTGTCCTTGCGGTTGATGGTGAAATTCTTGTTCGACATCTTGGCATTCTGCAGTATCGTCTCAACCAGCATCTGCATGCGGCGGTTCTCGTCCGATATGATGTTCACGAAGTTGTTGCGTATTCCTTCGTCACTGTCAACAGTCTTGTCTTTCAATATTTCGCAAGCAAGCCCGATGGTCGAAATGGGAGTCTTGATTTCGTGAGTCATGTTGTTGATGAACTCTGTCTTCATCTTGTCTATCGTACTCTGCTTGATGATGGTTCTTACCGACAGCACAAACAGTAGAATGATGATGACTGTCAGCAAAATGCTCATGTTCATATAGGTACGGGTGCTCTTTATCAGCGAAATGTCCGAGTCTTGGAAATGCAACACCAAAAACAACTCGTTTTCGTAATTCTCAAGTGTCAGGTTGTATCGGTAGGGCGAAACCATCAACTGTTCCTCCTCTCCCGAAATGTTGCTGAAAAGTATTTCGTCCATCGTACTGTTCATCACACCGAAGCCGGCAGGTATGTCAATACCGTTAATCAGCAGCGCTTCCGATATCAGCGAATCCAGATAGTCCTTGCTGATGTCCATTACCGTCGCGTCATCTTCATCTATCTGATGGACAACCGACTCCATCGAGTGCGATACACTCACATTGAATAGGTTGTCTCCAAGCGATGCGGTTTTGTGTGTCTGCGATAACTGTATCGCAATCATTGCACAGGCGGCAACAACAAAACTGAACGAGAGCAGGATGAGGAGTTTTCTGTTCATGAAATTGGGTCCCGGAACTTCGATTTAAGTGGCGATGTCTTTAACTAAAGGTGGCTTCTGTATTTATAGAAGTCATACCTAATAACGACAAAACAGCTTTTTTAATATGATAAACAACGCCTTCCGCAACCGCGCACTGATATCGATAATCGCCGCCTCTGTAACAATGCTTCTTG
>CALEPD010000292.1 GCA_937910265.1 uncultured Bacteroidales bacterium | reverse complement strand
CACCGTCATCGAGGTGGGTGTCGATGTGCCCAATGCCACAGTTATGGTTATTGAAAATGCCGAGCGCTTCGGTTTAAGCCAATTGCACCAGCTCAGGGGCCGTGTGGGACGTGGTGGTGGCGACAGCTACTGTATTCTCATGACACGCGACAAACTGTCCAAAACGGCGCAGGCCCGCATCAATACCATGTGTGAGACAACCGATGGATTCCGTATTGCCGAAGCCGACTTGAAATTGCGCGGACCTGGCGACATGCAAGGTACGCAGCAGAGCGGCGTTATGGAATTCAAATTAGTCGATTTGGTTGACGACGAACCCTTGGTCAAAGCCACCCGCGATGAGGTCAAGGCTATTCTGGAGTCTGATCCCGATTTGCAACTTCCGCAGCATCAGACCCTCCGCAAATATCTGCAAAGCAAGAATTCAAAACCCCATTGGGATAAAATAAGTTGAATACTACAAAAGCCCTTTGTTGAAAGGGCTTTTGTGTAGGTGAGTTCTAATTCAAAAAGGCATTAGTGCTCGAATAGTCAAAGCAGCACTGTAATAATGACGTTGTATTTACAGAACAAGACTGAGCTGTTGGGCCGACTGAAATACAATGCCCTCAATCCCCAGCTCTTTTGCCGCCGCAACGTTGTCGGCATTGTCGTCAATAAAAACGCTTTCCGATGCTTTCAGGTCGAATCTCTGCAACAGCAGTTCAAATATTCTTTTGTCAGGTTTGACAAGCCCAACATCACCCGATACAACATAATTGTCTATCATTTGCAATATTCCAAATCGTTTTTTGGCTTGCGGGAATGTTTCCATCGACCAATTCGTCAACCCGTAAACACGATGTTCGGGATTCTGTTTCACCATTGCAACCACTTCTCTCATTCCCTCAATCTCGCCTGGAAACATCTCCTCCCAGCGGTTTTTGTAAGCCCGTATGGCTTCGTTGTATTGGGGATATTCACGGCACAGCTCTTCGATGCAGAGGTCTTGGTTCTCTCCTGCGTCAATGCGGTTGCGCCATGAAGCCGAGCAGATGTGCTGCATAAAATACCGGGCTTCGCTGCTCGAGTTGAAGTATTGGGTGTAAAATGCTTCGGGTGTCCATCCTACAAGCACGTTGCCGAAGTCGAAAATGATATTCTTCATGCAATGTTACTATCGGTTTCCGTACATCTCTTCGTAATAACTCTGGTAATCTCCCGAAGTGATATTGTCCATCCATTCGCTGTTCTCCAGATACCATTTGGCGGTTTTTTCGATTCCTTCCTCAAATTGCAGTGAGGGCTCCCAGCCAAGTTCACGCTGCAGCTTCGATGAGTCGATGGCGTAACGCAGGTCGTGGCCGGCACGGTCGGTGACGTAAGTTATCAGCGACTCGTCGCTGCCTTCAGGTCTGCCCAAAAGACGGTCAACGGTTCTTATCAGCACCTTTATAAGGTCAATGTTTTTCCATTCGTTGAAACCACCAATATTGTAGGTGTCGCCGATTTTTCCTTGATGGAAAATGAGGTCGATGGCCCGTGCGTGGTCTTCCACATACAGCCAGTCGCGCACATTCTCTCCCTTTCCGTAAACGGGCAGGGGCTTGTGGTTGACTATGTTGTTGATGAATAACGGTATAAGCTTTTCCGGGAATTGGTATGGACCGTAGTTGTTCGAACAGTTGGTTATCACCACCGGCATACCATAGGTGTCGTGAAAGGCCCTCACAAAGTGGTCCGATGACGCCTTCGCGGCACTGTACGGACTGTGTGGCATATATTTACAGT
>CALEPD010000291.1 GCA_937910265.1 uncultured Bacteroidales bacterium | reverse complement strand
CGCACGAAGTAAGGCGAGCGGAGAATCCTGCGGCGCATTGTAATCGGCTGGCAATCGGAATGATGTCGAAATAAGGGCAAAGGAGTTGAAACTTTGGGCTCGCACATGTTGACGATTAATTTTAAAAAATGTGGAATTTATAGAGCCCACCTTATGGTATATTTGGTTAGCCTATTTGATGCAAATCATGATTATGTCCAAACCTGTTTCCTATGCCATTGGGCGATGTGTCGAAGTGTATGAAAAAAAAGAAGACCTCCGTAAGGAAGTCTTCTTTTCTACTATACCATCTTTTATTTTAGATGTGTGTCAAACCAGTCGATGAAGTTTCTATGCCACAACAAACTGTTTTGTGGTTTAAGTACCCAGTGTGTCTCGTCGGGGAAATACAGATAACGGCTGGGGATGTGTTTCAACTGAGCTGCGTTGTAAGCTGCCATGCCCTGTGATGCCACAATCCTGAAGTCGAATTCACTGTGAATTACACAA
This sequence comes from uncultured Bacteroidales bacterium, assembly GCA_937910265.1. Lineage (GTDB taxonomy): Bacteria > Bacteroidota > Bacteroidia > Bacteroidales > P3 > Colimorpha. Next base: position 7,218 of record CALEPD010000291.1, on the reverse strand, counting down.
AGTGGAGTGTTCCATTTGTCAACAAAAAGGTGCGGAGAGTTCGCAAACGATTTTTGGGCGCGGGCATTGTCCTTTTCCCAATAGGGGCCACCCAAATCCCAGTTGGTGAACCACATTTCTTCTGTTTCCAAATATTGCTGTTCAAAGTTGAACATTCCGTTGTGTGCGAGGAATGCTTTGAATCGTTTGTTCTCGTTATGTCCGGCAAGCCAGTAGATGCTGTATCCGCCGAAACTTGCACCGCATGCGCCAATGCGTTCTTTGTCAATGCTCTTGTGGTTTTGGGCAAAGTAGTCTGTTGCAGTAATGTAGTCTTGCATGCACAATCCACCATAATCACCGCTAATCTGTTCACACCACTCGGTTCCAAATCCCGGGCATCCGCGACGGTTGGGTGCAATAACAAAGTAGCCGGCTCCGCTCATCACTTCAAAATTCCATCTGGTACTCCAGAATTGGCTCACCATACTTTGGGGGCCGCCTTGGCAGAACAACAGGGCAGGGTAGGTCTTGGTACTGTCGTAGTCGTAGGGGTAAATCAACCACACGAGCATCTCTTTGCCGTCAACGGTCTTAATCCAATGCTCTTCGGTTTTGCCCATTCTGATCTGACTGAGCGCTTCGGTGTTGAGGTTGGTGAGTTGGCTGCCGGCACCCAATTCGTCGGTCGCATTGTATTTGAATATCTCAGTTGGCTGTTGCATCGATACTTGTGAAGCATAGATGGTTCCGTTGCTCAAGGAAAAACCATTGATGTCATGGCATCCTTTGGTCACTTGTCTGATTGCTGACGAGGTGCGGTTGAATGCAAATATCTCTTGGTATCCACGGTGCATTACCACTGCATAGAGTTCACTGTCGTCGGCGCTCCACTCAATGCCGCTCACTCCGTAGTCGAAATCTTTGGTCAAGTCAACGCGTTCGCCGGTGGTAAGGTCCAAAACCATCAGGCGAAGTTTGTCGCTCTCATATCCGTCGCGTTCCATGCTTTCCCAAGCCAAGTATTGGCCATTGTTGCTGAACACTGGATTTTGGTCATAACCCATGATGCCTTCGCTTACATTGGTGGTCTCTCCGGTGGGGATGTCATATAAATATATGTCGCTGTTTGTGCTGTGCGAATATTCATAACCGGTTTTTTTACGACAGGTATAGGCTATTTTTGTGCCGTCGGGGCTGTAGTTGTATTGTTCAGTTCCACCCCAAGGCCGCATCGGGCATTCGTAGGGCTCTCCGTTCAGTATGTCAACACTGTTGGCGATGTCGACCTTTCCGTTCTGAATAGAAGCCAAATAAATATGGGGAATCTCATCAACCCAGCTGTCCCAATGTCTGTACATCAAATCCTCGTTTATACGTCCGGTGGTTTTGTCCAGCCCTGCATAAAGTTTGTTCAGATTTTCAGGTCTTTCGATGGGAATAGTGCTGATATACAGAATACTTGTATTGTCTGGGGCCAATTTAAAGCCTTCAAATCCTCTGTCGTTTTGGGCAATCACGGTTTCCTGCTTCTTGGCAATGTCGAGTTTGATGATTTCAGTGCCACGGCAGAACAACAAGGTGTTGTCGTCCATCCAAACAAGATTGAATTCGTTTTGTGCAGTAACGGTCAATCGGGTGGCCTCTCCGCCTTCGGTGGGCATAAGGTAGAGTTCGCAGTTGCCTTTGTTGGCATTCATGTCATAATAAGTGGCGGCGTACACCATTTGACTGCCGTCCGGGCTTATGGCCGTCTCGGTCATCTTGCCTAACTGCCACATCACTTCAGGTGTGAATCGTCCGTCTTCAACGGTAAGTGCCGGCTTCTCGATTACCGTTTCCTGTGCCGGTTTTTCCTTGCAGCTTGCCAATAAAGTCAATCCTGCTGCAAATGCAATTGTTTTAATCTTCATATACTTGTTTTTATGTTTATTGTTTTCTTCTAAACTCGATGTGTCCCTTTTTTGTTTGCAGTATGTATTGAATAATGAATGTTTTAATGTATTCAATATTGTGGTAGTCAGTGTGTTGTGTTGTGTTTGGTTGATTTAAAACATATACTCAAAGTACGGAAAAAATATTGGTATCTGCAAGTTATATTAACTCTTGCCTTATTTTGGAGAGGGATACTCCGGTCTTTCTCCATGTCAAGTCAAGTCCCCATGCATCTGTCTGGGTACATATTTACAAATTACTGCATGCAAAAAAAAAGATTGACAACTGCTGTCAATCATTTTTTTTATATCCTGAAAAGTAATGGATAGCTTATCTGCGTTTGCTGGGTTTGGTTTGAGCTGCAGGTTCTATTTCTGGGTTGCTGGTGATAAGAATCTCTATTTTAGGAATGAGGTTCTTTTCACGGTAAGCTGCGCTCGAGGCTTTCTTTATGTCAGTCGGCGACATGCCGGCAATAGTGATTCTGTCCTCGGAAATGCCATGGCTGACAAAATATTCTTTTACAGAAAGCGCTCTGGCTAACGACACCTTCATGTCTTCATCAGGATTTGCGCCGTATGTGGGCACATATCCTTTGATTCGGAATGTGATTTGGGGATGGTTGGTGAACATCAAAACATAGTTGTTCAATGTGGTGTCCGATTCGGGTAGCAATTTGCTGAGACCATCTTCGAAATAAATGTCATTGATGGGGAATTTTGTTCCTCTTTCAGCTTTGTTCATGGCAAAACGCAAAATAGTGTCTTGCATAAATATCTCTTTGCCGAAATTCTCTTTATGAAGCGAGAAGTATCCCTTTTTACGGGCATACATGGTGTATTTCGATTTGGGGACAAATTTGATACGGCCACCTTTGAACGACGGTTGGTCAACAATCGCCCTGTTGTTGGCGTCAACTTCAAGTACGGTCAACTCAACTTCCATTCGTTTCTTGGTTTCTGCGTCATAAAACATCACGAGGGGTTCAATCGACTCTCCCAAAAGAACCTCGGCGCGGATGGTGTGTCCACTGCATTTGCTTCCTTTGCAGTCAAGCACAATGTAGTAAATCTCGTCACGGTATACATTTATTGATGACACAAATGAACCCATTTCGTTTGCCTTGATCGACTTTTGTTCAGCGTCGTGCTTCATGCCGATTTCACCATTCTTGCTCATCGTATCTATCGCGCAAAGGTTGTATGTGACAGGCTTTACAATGTTTTGAATAACATTGTTGCTGAAATATGGGTCGGTGTATTTGTATATCATGAAATCGTAGTCATCTTTGGGGTCGGTGGGGGTGATGACAAATTCCAGCATGCCATTATACGGTACAACAAATTTGTACCATACCGAATTGTGCTCTCTTTCAAACATGTTTGGATTCTTTCCGTCAGCTTGTATTTCAAGCAATCTTCCTGCTCCCGATGGTGCCGATGTCGGTCCGTATGCAACATCAGGTTTCAAATTGATGGCAAATAGGGCATCGTTGCTATTATAGGGCAATTCAACCGTCTGTATGGCTGGCTTTTCTTCTTTAGGCTTCGCACCCGTCTTTTTTACTGTTGTGGTTTTGCCTTTTCCTTTGGAATTCGTGGATTTAGACTGTGCGTGTAAGTCGCACGTACACAATGCGATAAATAAACTTAGTATTATTAGTATCTGCTTCTTCATGGCGCTGTTAATTAGGTTGTTTGTTCTTTGTTTTCAATTGGCAAAGATATTATTTTTTTTTATAATAGGGAAATTTTTTTACTATAAATTTTTTTTTAAGATATTTTTATAAATCTGTACAGATGTTTGTGAATTATTATTTTGCAGTTAACAGAAATCTTATTATCTTTGCAGATTATATGATTCTACATGTTTTGAATACAAGTAATTACAAATCAATAAATTGTTAAAGATGACGAAATTCGTTTACACCTTTGGAGGAAAAACAGCAGAAGGTAAGTCCGATATGAAGAACTTACTTGGAGGTAAAGGTGCCAACTTGGCAGAAATGTGTTTGTTGGGTTTACCCGTACCTGCTGGTCTTACAATCACTACAGAATGTTGTACTGCTTATTATGCTAACAATTGTCAATTGCCGCAGGGCTTGATGGATGAAGTGTGGAACGGCATGAAGAACGTTGAAAGTATTATGGGCATGAAATATGATGATCCCGAAAACCCTTTGCTCGTTAGTTGTCGTTCAGGTGCCCGTAGCTCTATGCCCGGCATGATGGATACTGTTTTGAATATTGGTTTGTCAAGCAAGACCATCCCCGGTATGTTGAAGAAAACCAACAACCCCCGCTTCGTATACGACTCCTATCGTCGTCTCATTATGATGTATGCCGACGTTGTTATGGAGAAATCCGAAGGCATCGAACCCGCAGAAGGTAAAGGTATCAGAAAACAACTCGACGACATGCTCGACGAGTACAAGGCATCTAAAGGCTATGCCAGCGATACCGATCTTACCGCCGATGATTTGAAAGCTCTTGCCGAGGCATTCAAAGTAAGAGTGAAAGAAGTTTTAGGTGTTGAGTTCCCCGACGATGCGAAAGCACAGCTCGAGGGTGGTATCAAAGCCGTATTCAAATCATGGAATGGTAAAAAAGCCATCAGCTATCGTAAAATCGAAGGTATTCCCGACGATTGGGGTACCGCTGTAAACGTACAGGCAATGGTATTCGGTAACATGGGCGATTCAAGTGCAACAGGTGTTGCTTTCACCCGTAACCCCGCTACCGGCGACAACCAGTTCTATGGTGAGTGGCTTATCAATGCACAGGGCGAAGATGTCGTTGCAGGTATCCGCACTCCCAACCCATTGAACGATGACACCAAAAACGAACAAAACAAGCATCTCCACTCCATGCAGGAGTTGATGCCCGAAACCTATAAGGAATTGTGCGACATTCGTGCTATTCTTGAGGACAACTTCCGCGACATGTTGGACATCGAGTTCACCATTCAGGATGGCAAATTGTACATGCTCCAGTGCCGTGTCGGAAAACGTACCGGTGTTGCAGCGTTGACAATGGCTATCGAGATGATGAAAGAAAACCTCATCGACGAACGCGAAGTAATCATGCGAATCTCTCCCTCCCAGTTGGACGAATTATTGCACCCCATCCTGGATGCCGAGGACGAGAAGAAATACTCTGTAATTGCTAAAGGTCTTCCCGCAGGTCCTGGCGGCGCAGTAGGCGTTATCGCACTCACCAGCGAGAAAGCCAAAGAATATCAAGCCGCTGGCATCAAAAACATCCTCGTTCGCGAAGAAACCAACCCCGAAGACGTTGAAGGTATGCGCGCTGCCGACGGTATCCTCACCGCACGTGGTGGTATGACCTCCCATGCCGCATTGGTTGCCCGTGGTTGGGGTAAATGCTGCATCGTAGGTTGCGAGGCCGTTCAAATCGGAAAGAACCAAGCCCATGTAACCGTCGATAATTTCGGTAAAAAACAAGTCAAGATTACCGAAAACAACTCTGTAACTATTAATGGTAAAGAATATAAAGAAGGCGACCTCCTCAGTCTCAACGGTACCAAGGGTTACGTTTATGATCAGGAAATCAAAATGATCAACGCAACAGAGAACCCATTGTTCCAGGAATTGATGAAATTGGTCGACAAATACCGCAAGATGGGTGTTCGTACCAACGCCGACAACCCTGAAGATGCTCAAAAGGCTATCGACTTCGGCGCCGAAGGTATCGGACTTTTCCGTATCGAGCATATGTTCTACGGTGAGAACAGCGAAGTACCCCTCGAAAAACTCCGCAATATGATTCTCTCCGACACCCTTGAGGCTCGCGTTGCTGCATTGGCCGAACTCGAACCCCACATCAAGGAAACTGCTAAGGGTACTTTGAAAGTCATGGACGGCAAACCGCTCACTTTCCGTTTGATGGACCCCCCATTGCACGAGTTTGTTCCCCAAACTGAAGAAAAACAACGTGAAGTTGCCAAAGCCCGCGGCATCGAATTCGAGAAATTGCATGAACGTATCGAGAGCATGCACGAGGTTAACCCCATGATGGGTCTCCGTGGTGTCCGTCTGGGTATTATCTATCCCGAGGTTACCGAAACCCAGTTCCGTGCACTCTTCAGCGCTACCGCTGAATTGATTCAGGAAGGCTTCGATCCTCATCTCGAAATCATGGTTCCCCTCACCATCAACGCAGCCGAACTTCGTCACCAGAAAACTTTGGCAACACGTGTTAAAGCTGAGGTTGAAGCTAAATACGGCTTGAAATTCGAGTACAAATTCGGTACCATGATCGAAATCCCACGCGCAGCTTTGGTTGCCAACCAGATTGCCGACGTGGCCGAATTCTTCAGCTTCGGAACCAACGACTTGACTCAGATGACATTCGGATTCAGCCGCGACGATGTCAACGCTATCGTTAAGACCTATGTCGATGAGAAAATTATCCCCGCCGACCCATTCAACACTTTCGACAGCGAGTGTGTTGGAGAATTGGTTAAAATCGGTGTCGAAAGAGGTCGTGGCACCCGCGTCGACTTGAAATGTGGCGTTTGTGGTGAGCATGGTGGCGACCCGTCAGCAGCCGAGTTCTTCTACAAGATTGGTATGAACTACGTAAGCTGCAGTCCTTTCCGCGTACCTGTTGCTCGATTAGCAGCAGCTCAGGCGGCTATAAAAGAGGAACGTAACAAATAATTGTATATGAGTGGGTTCGTAATTAATGAACCCACTCTTTTTTTTAATCAAAATTTAATCATGAACAACAAAATTCTTAAAGATCTTGCCGGTTTAGGTATTACCGGAGTGAAGACCATCCATTACAACCCTTCATATGAAGATTTGTTCAAAATGGAAATGGATCCGTCATTAACAGGCTTTGATAAAGGCCAACTCACTGAATTGGGTGCTATCAATGTTATGACGGGCGTTTATACAGGCCGTTCTCCGAAAGACAAATTCATCGTAATGGATGAAAATTCTAAAAATACTGTTTGGTGGACCTCTGATGAATATAAAAACGATAACCACCCAGCATCCGAGGAAACTTGGAAGGCCGTAAGGGATTTGGCTGTAAATGCCCTTAGCAATAAGGAACTGTTTGTAGTCGATGCATTCTGCGGTGCAAACAAAGACACCCGTATGTCTGTCCGTTTCATCATGGAAGTTGCATGGCAGGCTCACTTTGTACGCAACATGTTTATCAAACCTACCGATGAAGAACTTGAGAATTTTACTCCCACCTTTACCGTCTACACTGCCAGCAAGGAAAAAGTTGAGAACTATAAGGAGTTAGGCCTCAACAGCGAAACTGCAGTTGT
>CALEPD010000290.1 GCA_937910265.1 uncultured Bacteroidales bacterium | reverse complement strand
AACGACGAAGTCGTGGCTGCCGATCCTTATCAGAGCACAAGCAATATTTCATCGTTCAGCGGTAACGGCAACCAGGTATTGATGACCGAGTATGTCGACGGTGTGAACAACCTCACCCGCGTTCTCAACAAGTGGGTACGCGCCAACAACAGCGACGGCAAATACCTCACCTGGCGTTCCGACCTCTTCGGCGAGAACAATGGTTACCCGCTCTTCGGCGATCCCGATATGATCCCGGTTTACGACACCATACGCCACGCTACCTGCGACTACTATGTATGGCAAGGTGAAGAACTCTATGAAAGTGGCAATTACTCCGTCTCCTGGAGCGACACCACCGAAATGGTCGACACCACACTCACTCTTGTCCTCACTATCAATGAGGCGATGACTATGGAACTCTTCGACTCGGTTCTTGTTGGTGAATCATACAACAACTACGGATTCTCGGTATCGGCTACCGAAACCGAGCTGCTCCGTCAAACTGTCGAGCAAGAAGGCTTCGCCCTCATCGAACTCAGCGACACCCTCACCACCGTTCACGGTTGCGACAGTATCATCTTACTCTCGCTCACTGTTTACAACAGCGATTCTACCGGCGACGTCAATGTCATCACTCCTGTCACCATCGAGGTAATGGTTTACCCCAACCCGACCGTCAATGTGGTCAATGTCGAGGGTACTGGCCTCTTGAGTGTTGAAGTGTACGACAATGTAAGCCGCCGTCTGCGCCTCATCGAAACTCAGTCAGACAAGTGTACCTTCTACCTCAACGACCAACCTTCGGGCGCCTACTACCTCAGAATCAAAACCACATCTGGTACTGTAATTAAGAAAATCATCAAGAAATAATCACAACAATGAAAAAGAAACAATATATTAAACCCGTTGTGGATCTTTTCGAATATGCCTCTGAAAAAGGCTTTGCCACCTCCGTCGCACTGGAGGAGGATATCCACCTGATTGAACTCGGAGACCCCAATACTTTGAGGACTTCCGAAGAAATCACAGAGTATACCGATGATTTTGGTGAATTCACAACCGGTGAATGGGAATAATTTAGTAACAAGTAAATTTTGAATATAATGAGACAATATAAGATTCATCCAATTTGGACAATTTTGTTACTTTTGCTTGTTGTTGGTTGCAAGAAGGATATGGAAACCATATCACTTCTTGCTCAACTTGAGCAAATTGAAGTTGATGCCGAGGCTAAAAGCTACCTTCAAGACGAAAGCTGGATCTATTGGGACCAAGACGACAGATTCTCCATCTCGACCGATCTGATGGTTGACAAATTCGCCGAACCGGCTGAATTGGAAATGCGCGACGGTTCCTATTTCAATGCTGTGTTCAATATTAGTGCACCTGAAGGGTCACAGAAATTCATCGCGTTGTTCCCACACAACGATAACCACAGGGTTTCGTGGCAGGGCGGCAACCTCTCCTCACTTCAGGTTAATGTGGCTCAAGTGCAGACCTTCCGTACCGATTCAATAGGCGACTTTACATTCGGCAAGGAGGCCATGCCGATGGTGGCTTACGAACCTTATGGCGAGGTGCTCCATTTCCATTCGCTGGGCGGCATCGTCCGCATCCAGTTATACGGTACAGGCAACACAGGTTCTGACAAGAAAATCACCAGCATCAACTTTGAAGAATTGAACGGCCGTCAGATTTCAGGTCTCTTCAACGTCAACGACTGGGATCAGTTTGAACCTTACCTCAGTAGCGCCGCCAGCGATGAAGCCAGCAAAAAGATCACCATTAATTGCGACGAAGGAAGAACCATTACTTCGGGCGATGACGGTTTCCTTACTTTCTATCTCGTCCTTCCTGCCTACCAGCCGCAACGGATGTCTGACAACACAACGGGTACACCCTATAAATTGCAGATGACTGTCAATGCAAACGATGGCACCCATTGTGTAAAGACCTTCTCGGCTATGATTCGCCGCAATGGTCTGACTATGCTCCGTGCACTTGAAATCAAAGAATGGACCAATAGTGGAACTGGCTCAGCCAATGTGCAGTTGGTTGGCAACGGCACTCAGGCGCGCCCCTTTAAAATCTATACTGTCGATGATCTTGTGAAGGTTCGCAATGCTTTTAATTTTAATGCCGATGAAAATCAAGGCACCATCAATGGTATGGTTCCCACGGCAAACACTTACTTTGAATTGATGCGCAACGACATCGAGTTGACTCCCCAGACTTGGACTGAAGGTATCCGTGATTTTAAGGGCCATTTTGTATTCAAAGCTAACACTGCTTCCGCCGAAGGTTATGGCATCCGAAACAACAGTGCTGTTCCTATCTTTGAATCGATTGCTGCAGGTAGTGTGGTTGAAGGCTTTGCTGTGAAGGGGACTGTGGCTTTCAATATGGAAAACTTCAACGGTAATTTTTATTTCTCACCTATTTGCGGGACTAACTATGGCGTTATAAAGGATTGTATCGTTACTGCTGGTTCGCAGATTTCTGCCACTGTGCTCAGTTCGACAGCTGTCGAGTCGGTAGGTGTGGCTGGTATCTGTGTTGAAAACCATGGCCGCATCGTCGGTTGCAGCAACCAAGGATCTATGTCGGCTCCAAACCGTCTTGTTGCTGGTATATGTTTAATCAATGGCACCCGAGGCAAGATTGAGGGTTGTAATATCATTTCTCCCACAAGCATACAGGCAGCTCGTATTGGTGGCATCTGTTACATGAACGATCGTGGCCATGTAAGAGCTTGCTATACCGCCTTCAATACTGCTTGGTCACAGAATGCAACTAACGCCGACTGGGGCGGAATCGTTTACGAAAACAAGGGCGCTGTTACCAACTGTTACTTGATGCAAAACGGCGTTATTAATACCACTAAATCGGTCGGCGGTATCGTACATACCAACACCGGAGATGCTATTGTCGATTCATGTCGCAACTATGCTAACACCATATTTGCACAAGGTGTGATGGGCGGTATTGTGGCTTACTTGAATGGTGGAGAAGTTCGCAATAGCTATTGCGATATTCCTAATTCTGCCTTCCGGTTCGAAAGCACTGCTACCCAAAAGGCTGTCGGTGGTTTGGTAGGCGTTATGAATGATGGTAAACTTAAAAACTGCTACAGCCATGTGATGATCTATGCAAATACCGGTGCGCAAAAAGGAAGTGTTGTGGGTAATGTTACCGGTGGCACCATCGAAAACTGCTTTGGTTGGAACAATGTTTCATCAAGCACCCCATTTTATGGTGCAGCCAGCAATACTACATCATTCTCGAATGCCTATAATTATGCATCATCGGATTCTTTTGTAGAAGTAGGTTCATCCACAGTTAAAACTCCTGCTGAGTTGGTTACAGTATTCAACAGTGCTCTTGGTAATACTTATACTATCTATATGCAATGGGATAAAGGTGTACTACACCCTATTTTCAAGAAATAATTCTTTGTGATTTTTTTCATTGTTACGCAGGAGCCTCCATGGCTCCTGCGTTTTTTTATAAAAGCCAAACCTGCCGGAGGTGCTGAGTGAGCTTACAGAGTGCCGTTGCGTCCCCAGTGATGCTGTGCCCCAGTCAGTAGTGCTGTGTGAGCTTACAGAGTGCCGTTGCGTTCCCGGTGATGCGCTGCTCCCAGTCAGTAGTGCAGTGTGAGTTGCCAGTTGTATGTCATTGTGTTGCCCTGCCTGCCGGAGGTAGGCGACCCCTTCGCTCCGTCCCCTTGTGACTTATGCCTGTTGTCAGTAAGCATTAATGGTAATTCCTGCAGTTGTGTCCCGCGCCCCTGCGACCAACAAGAATTAATGGATAATTAATGGTAATTCGTGTTAATAAAGTTGCCTGCTGCCTCTGCCTGCCGGAGGTAGGCGACCACATCGCAGATGTGAGTAACACCACATGAGCGCAGCGTAATGTGGTGCCCAAGACGTGCCACCCCAGTAGCATCTCGGAGAGATGCGACCCCGTCACTCTTGCGCCCCCTGCGACCAACAAGCATTAATGGATAATTAATGGTAATTCGCGTCAATAAAGTTGTGTCCCGTGACCTTTGTGTGCTGGTCGCATCTCTCCGAGATGCAGGTGGTGGAGGATGGAGTGGCCCACAGTCACCACATTGCGCTGCGCTTATGTGGTGTTACTTGCACTGCGTGCGTG